>DHON01000040.1:0-166 GCA_002409965.1 Firmicutes bacterium UBA5389 | reverse complement strand
ACAGATCCCCAGCTACAAGCGATGGCCAGATCTGGGTTGGCAGCAATGGCCCGCCCGCAGACACCCAAAGGGCCCCAAGGAGCCCCGCTTTTCGCCAGATCGGGCCTTCCGCTTGCTCGATTCTGCACAACCTGCGGGAAAACCAGCAGGTGGTAGAAAAAACCTG
>DHON01000114.1:2412-4250 GCA_002409965.1 Firmicutes bacterium UBA5389 | reverse complement strand
TACTTCGGCTTCCTCGCCAGCAGCATATTCGCCGTGGTAGTGTTCTACCTGTTTGCATCGTTTCGAGCCCTGCCGGCGGTGGCCGGAGGGCAATACAGGGGTGCCGCAGGGATTGCCTTGGGATTTCAGGTATGCCAGTATCTGGTCATCGCATTCTCAGTCTTCTTCACCCTGTACTCAAACTCCGCATTCGTGAAATCACGCAAACGGGAACTGGGCGTGCTCGCCCTGCTCGGCGCTGAGCGCCGGCAGCTGAGCCTGCTCCTGTTCGGCGAGAGCATGATGGTGGGGATCACGTCCATAGCAGCCGGGCTCGGCTTAGGCGGATTATTCGTCAGGCTATTCGTGATGGCGATCGATAGGATCCTGATGTCCCCCGAACCGCTCCCGTTTGTGATCCAATCCGGCCCGATACTGACCACGACCTTCACCTACCTGGCATTGTTCGTCGTGATCAGCGCGCTCAATATCGTCTCGGTCAAAACGAACCAGGTAATACAGCTCGTGAAAGCGCCGGCCAAGCCAAAAGCGCCGCCCGTCTACTCCCGGGCTCTTGTGGCGCTTGGCATCGCATGCGTAGCCTCAGGCTACGCCGTAGCGTGGACAGTCTCGGAAGTGGGGGTAGCTGTAGCCTTCCTGCCGGTGACCACCATCGTGTGCGTTGGAACCCACATCCTCTTCACTCAGGGAAGCGTGGCCGTGCTTCGCCGTCTTCAGCGGCACAAGTCAGTCTACTACAAGAACACAAACCTGCTTACGATTTCCGACTTGGTCTTCAAGATGAAAGACAACGCCCGCATCCTCGCGCAGGTGGCTATTCTGAGCGCTGTTGTGCTAACCGCTTCGGGAGTGATCTACACTCTCAGCGCAGGCCCGGCGGCAGGCGCAAGCAATTTCTACGCCAGAGCCATCTCATTCGTCCTGCCGGCTACAGCCGACTCGGTGCGCATTGCCGAAGACTTCCGGGATCGCCTCGCGGGGGCCGGGGCAACGATCACGGACTCGTCGATAATGCGGGCGGTACAGGTTAAGGTCCCAGACATATCCGAAAAGGCCACAGGGCTCATCGTACCGGCGGATGACTACAACCGTTGGGCGCGCGAGACGGGCGAGCTGGAGGCCCGTCTGAACTACGGGCATGTCGCACGTATAACGAAAAACAGCCCCAACCGTACACGCCCCGATGACGCAGGCCAGACCTTCCACGCTGTAGCAGGGGCAACCGACCTGATGTTTGTAACAGACGGAGCGATTTCCGCGCCACTCGTCACCGGAATGGAAGACGCGGCATTCCTCCTGGTATGCGACAACAGCCGCTTCGCCGAGCTTGTGCAGGATCTGCCGGCAGAATGCAGGAAAACCTGGTTCAGCTGCGAGCTTTCAAACTGGAAACAGGCCGTGAAGGCAGAGCAGGCCGCAAAAGAAGCAATCCCCGATGAATATTCAGTGATGTACGTGTCGCGAGTCGAACAATACTCGCAGATGATGGCGGACATCCACATGACAATGCTCACCGCGATGTTCGTGGCCTTCCTCTTCTTCCTGGCGGCCGGCTCGATGCTGTACTTCAGGTTCTTCCTAGAGATCTAGGAAGACCAGGCGAAGTACGTCGCCCTCCGACGGATCGGCCTATCATGGCGGGAAGTCCGCGGAATCGTGACCCGGGAGATGGCTGTGATGTTCTTCACCCCTTGGGTCGTCGCGTTCATGCATCAGATGGTCGCGCTGCGTTCATTCTCGACTGTTACGCCGATGATGCCCATAGAAGTCTGGAAGTACGGAGCGACCGCCGCCGGCATCTTCCTCGCCCTGCAGACAGTCTATTTCCTGCTCGCGCG
>DHON01000114.1:0-2302 GCA_002409965.1 Firmicutes bacterium UBA5389 | reverse complement strand
GACAGTCTATTTCCTGCTCGCGCGGGGCGCCTATCTGCAGGAGTTGGCCCCGGCTGTGAAGTGATCCACCGTATTGACGCTTCCTGATATCATATGATAGTGTACGATCCAACCCAGCCGGGAGGGGGAAGCGCAAATGGTTGACGGCAGGCACGATCGGCTCATGACAGTAGCCGAGGTAGCCGAGTACTTCAGGGTATCCACGCCCACAATCTGGCGATGGCTGCGGGATGGGACCATCGCCGGCATCAAGGTGGGCAAGAGCCGGAGGATTCGTTGGAGCGAAGTAGTCCGCTTTGAGGAATATGGCCCACGCCAAGTCCGCGAAGTGCAACCGGCATACAATGCGGGCGAAGGCGATGCCCATGGGCTTGCCATGGCGGCGGAGCTTCGCCAACGTCTGCAGGCCAGCCAGAATCCGGATTATCCTGCCACTTCCGCCTTAATCGAAATCAGGCGTGAGAGAGCCGACGATTTCTAGGTCATTCATTCATGGCAACAACCACAGTTGAACCGGAGGAGGCTGGGCGATGCCAAGCGAAATGCGATACGAGAACTGTGTGTGCGTGGATGCAAGCCTGGTCGTGAAGTGGCTCGTAAGCGAACCCGATTCAGCTCAGGCCCTCGACGTACTGGAGGAATGGATGCGCCGGGAGGTGAAGATGATCGCCCCGCCCCTCATCGACTATGAAGTAGGATCAGTGTTACGAAAGCTCTCCGCCCGGGGTCGCATCGATGTCGACGAGGCCCGTCAGCGACTGCACATCTTCGAATCGCTGCACATCGGGCACGTGCATCCTCCGTTTCTGCTCAGGCGGGCATGGGAGATGGCCGTTCGCCACGGCTTGCACACGATCTACGATGCGTCATACGCTGCTCTGTCTGAACTGACAGGAACTAGGCTCTACACCTGCGATCAAGCGCTCATCTCAGCCCTAAACTGGCCTTCCGACATGGCCGTCAACCCTTTGGGCACGGCATAACCGCAGGCCGCGTTCGGCCGATTCTCTCGCTTGTCGCTCGAACGGCACCGCCATCTTCCTGCCTGTTCACAGAGTTGGTCACGTCACGTCCAGAGTTGCACGGACATGCAGTAAGAAATGGGCCAGAACGCAATGTACGCCGAGGATGGGTTCAAATTCGTAGCCGTCTACGGCAGGCGACGCGTTGGCGAGACCGCGCCGATCTCCATGGCACGATGGGTGCTCCCCATGATTCCCGACTACATGGGCAGAGTGTTCGAGGACGTCTGCATGCAGTACAAGGAGGCGCCATATACCTGGGCGTTGAAGACGATGGACGAGTGACCGGATTGAACCCCAGGCATCAGAACCTCACCGGTCTCGCTGCCATGATGCGGCAGAATCGTCGCCAAGATCGAGGTGCCAAAATCCGCCCGGATAGTGGCGACCTCTCGCGGGCTCGTCGCGCGCCGCCGGATCCAGGCTGATGGAACGCCTGAATGCGTGCCCTACTATCCGCACGAATTCGACACTCGCGCTTCTGACCTTGGGATGCTTGACTATTCCGCGCGGCCGGTCATGGGGGCGTCTGTCGAGGATCTAGATCCTCTTGAGCTCCACAGGCTGCGACGAATGATCGAACAGCTGGGCGGAGACAGGAGCCTGCTAGCGTTGCGCGACGAGGAGCTGACTGGAGCGTTGGTCTTAACGCGCCGAACGAACGGGATTCGAGTTCCGACAGTCGCTGGGCTGCTGCTACTGGCCAACGAGGGAGCACTGGCTGAACATGTTCCCACCCATGAAGTTGCATTCCAGGTGCTCGATGGTTCTCTTGTCCGAGTGAATGACTTCTACCGTATGCCTCTGCTCAGAGTATATGAACGAGTGCTTGAGCAGTTCAGGGCCAGGCTTCACGACGATGAAGTCATGGTCAGGTTCATACGCATTCCGGTACCCAACTACGACGAGTCCGCCTTTCGGGAAGCGTTCGTCAACGCGCTAGTCCACAGAGACTATACACGCCTTGGGGCAGTTCACATCAGATGGGAGCAAGACTCGATTGTTGTGAGCAATCCCGGAGGATTCGTGGAAGGCGTTACGCTTAACAACCTCCTGGTCACCGAACCGCGTGCCAGAAACCCAGTTCTGGCAGACGTTTTCAAGCGGATAGGCCTGGCCGAACGTACAGGGCGCGGGATTGATAACATGTACCGTTGGTGGAATCGGGGCTAGCGGAAGCGCACGGGGCCACGAAAGGCCGCACTTACACGCTGAGCGCCCACGTGTACGCAGTTCTCGGACAGCCGGAGGATTACTGTCATTGCTCACGCTCTCTGTCC
>DHON01000007.1:1718-26980 GCA_002409965.1 Firmicutes bacterium UBA5389 | reverse complement strand
GGCCGTTCTCCGCTCGGCCGTCCCGTTCGTAGCCATCGTTCTTTTCCTGCTGTCGCCGCTTGGCAAGTCCGAAGCTGTTGTCACTCTGTTCAGGAAAGCCGCTCAGGCCGGCAAATGGGTTCTTGCACACCCCATGCCGTCCATTGTGATATGGATCGCTGTTGCGTGCTGTATAGTTGCCCTGAGCTGGAACCGCTCTATTGCTTCATTCTCGCGGAAAGAGTTCTGATGTACTTGACCGCCCTTTCTAGTGCCTCATCGGGACGGACCCGCAGGTCGGGCATGAAGCCACGTCTGAGCATCGCTCCGTAGGTCTTTGTGCCCACAAACACCACGTTATCAAGTTGGCGCAAGACTCTGACGAAGCTCTCGCCGACAGAGTAGACGTATGAGTCGATATCGAACCGCGCGAAAAGCCTGTATCTACGACACATTTTCATGTCGCCGATGGCGAAATGGCCGTCCTGGATGAAGCCAGGCCATCGCTGAAGCATGTCGGCGAAAAGAGTGCATTCTCCCTCATCATATGGCTACACGGAACCAAACTCGGGTTATCAGCAGCCAAGAGCCGACCAGTGGGGTGATATCAGTGCCTCGCTTCATCGGAGAGCCCGCCCAAGGTGAGTTCTCCTCGGCAGGAACCACACCGGCGGCGTTCGCGTGGAACGACACGTCCGTTCGGGTAGTGGACATTCTCTCGGAGTGGCAGGATTTCGGGTTCCGCGGCACTCGCCCGTCCGCAAGGACATGGAGGACCAGGCGCCACCGCAACTACTACAGAGTCCCGTGCGATTATGGGCATATGTGTGACACATACCTGGACAGGGGCAGCGGACGGCGCGAATGGCCGCATCAATCACGACTGCAAGCAGGAACACGTACTGGGGGCCAAGGTGGTCCCATAAGTCCCGATACGAAGGCCAGGGCGGCGCCGACGAGCATCCTAAAGAACCGCAGAACGGCCAGCCAGTCGCTCATTCTCTCCGAAGAAACGAGCTCAAAGGCCATGGCCTGGGTTACAACCAGCGTGACGTATTTCGTCTACGACAGTTGGGTGGATATGAGGAGCAGCGATACAAGGGAAAGGACTGAAGCGATTAGGAACAGTGGTCTGATCCCCTGCGTGCTAACCCCGCCAAACCAGGTGACAAGCACCGCCCCGATCACTGGTCCGGCAAGCCCCATCACCCCCTGCCCAAGGCTCTCACAGCAGCCCATTGCAGTTGCCCGATCGCTGTTCAGAAGTGAACTCCCACACACAATTCCACAGCTGTGGCTGGATACAGTCGATCCGCACCACCAGATCACGGCTCCGATAAGGGCTACCGCCCAATCACGGTGCCGGCAACCATGCCAGCGCTGTTGACCACGCCCAGCTGTGTTCCCGTGGCACCGAGAAGCGCTATGTACACGCTTAGGTAGGGAAAGACCATCTAGTACAGCAGCTTGTCTATAGATGTGCGTATTCCGATGAAATCGTCCACCTGGTCCGGAGGAAAGCGTCCACTCGTTCCGGTCCAATTCGTCCACCTGTTCCGATCCAAATCGTCCAGCTGGTCCAGGGCAAATCGTCCACCTGTTCCGGGGCAAAGAATCCGGTGGTTCTGAAAGGCCCCGGCTGGCCAGGTCGGAGCGAAGCGATGCACGGTATGGGATCATGTCCCTTGGTCAATGGTTCGCTGCGGTCGCTGCTCTACCTTCCTCATCGACTCCCCTTTCAGGCGTATTCTGTGTGAATTGTGAACAAGGCGGTCAAGGACTGCATCTGCCACGGACGGGTCGATGATAGATGCATGCCAGTCTTCAACCGGGAGTTGGCCGGCAATGATCGTGGAGGACAGCTGGCTGCGATCGTCGACGATCTCCAGGATGTCGTGGCTTTCCGAGGGCCCCAGCGGCGCCGTTCGCCAGTCGTCCAATATCAGTAGGCGGGTCCTCGACAGCCTGCTTAGCAACTGGGGATACGATCCGTCGCCATGGGCAACGGCTAGTTCGGATAGCAGGCGCGGCACTCTGTAGTACCGCGCGCTGAATCCCTGTCGACAGGCGGAGTGGGCCAGGGCACAGGCTATGAACGTCTTGCCCACGCCCGTAGGCCCGGTGATCAGGACGTTCTGAGCGTTCCTGGTCCAATCGCATGCGGCCAGGTGAACGATGACGTTTCGGTCGAGGCCGCGGGGTTGCCGATAGTTGATGTCCTCAACGCATGCCGGGAGACGCAACTTGGCCGCCTTGAGCAGGCGAGACAGTCGCCTGTCCTGCCGGCAAGCCCACTCCCGGTCAACCAGCATGCCCAAGCGTTCGTCGAAAGACAACTCATGTATGTTAGGCTTTTCCCTTTGCCACGAATAGGCTTCGCTCATCCCGGCCAGGCGCATGTCGTTCAGCCGTGTTATGGTGTGTTCAACCAACATTTGGTCGGGCCTCCTAGTTGAAGTAGCCTGGTCCGCGGACATTGGCATGGGCGGGCATCGCCTCAGGCGCCTGGTCGGGCAAGGGAACCTGATCCAGCCCGTTCTTGAGAATGGACTTTACGCTTTTGTGTGAGACGCCGCCCAGCGCCAGCGCCCTGGCTGCCGCCGCTTCCAGTCTCTCCGCTGAATAGGCTTTCGCCAGTCTGATGATCCCCAGGCACGAGCGGTATCCCTGTTCAGGGTGAGGCCTTCTCTCGAGTATCATCTTCACGAGTTTGCCGGTGTTGGGCCCCACCGATTCGGCCCAGCGTATCATTCGTTCGGGCGTCCATTCGAGGTGCTTCTGGTGCGATGCGGGACGGTGGCTTGGTTCCGTGGCGACCTGTCCTCGGCCTATGGCTCTCTGATGGATTGCTACCCTTTGGCCCCGGCTGAATACCTCCACGGTGCTACCAGTTAGGCGAACACCGAGCTCATGGCCCACGAGGGTGTAGGGAACACTATATAGGTTGTGGTCTACCGAAATGTGATAGTCGATGTTAGCGGTTGCCTTATTCCATCTAGCGAACACGTAGGGCGTCTGCGGAAGGGGCTTGAGCGCCGGCTTATCTATCTGCTCATACACGGACCTGCGCGTCCCGTCCATCTTCTGAAACGGTTTGTTGTTCAGTACGTCCAGCTTCTCCTTGATGACGCCGTTCAGCTGGTGCAGGTCGAAGAAGGTGATCTTGCGTATTGCGGCCAGTATCCATTGCTCTACCACTTGCACTCCCTTCTCGACCTTCGCTTTGTCCTTCGGCTTTCGGGGCCGCATCGGGATAACCACCGCGCCGTAATGCTCGGCCATCTCGCTGTAGGTAGGGTTTATGTCCGGCTCGTAGCGGCATGCGTTCGTCACTCCGGTCTTGAGATTATCGGGTATCGATATCTCCGTCGATCCTTTGAAGAACTCCAGGGCGTTCCGGGTCAAGTTCACCCATGACTTCAGATCCTGCGTCATCGTGGCCTCCGCATACGTATAGTTGCTCGCCCCCAATACCGCAACGTACACGTACGCCTCCTTGATTTCGCCTGAGGTCCGATCCCGTATCGGTACGGTCTGTCCGGCGAAGTCCACGAACATCTTCTCTCCGGCGCGATGCGTCTGCCGCATGACAACATCAAGCTTGCGTACCCATTCGCGATAGTAGGCGCAGAACTGGCTGTACTGGACTCCATCCGGATTTTCCTGCTTGTACTCATACCATAGAAGCTGCAGGGTAACGGACTTCTTGCTCTTAAGCTCGCGGTGGATCTGTTCCCACTTCGGCATAGGCCTCGTCCTGGGCTTGTTCGTGTTGCCCGGATAAAGCAAACGCTCCACATCGTCCCAAGTCATGGTGTCCGGGATCGGCCAGCCGAGCCCGACGCCGTTGGCTCTCCTGATCACGTCGCCGACAGTGCTATGGGCAACTTGCAGGCTTTCGGCAATCCGGCGACGGCTCAACCCCACCTCGTGATAAAGCCTCAGAATCTCCTTGATCTTGCGCATCGACAACCTCCTGTTTGCCACGGCCCTCAATCACCCTCCCAGAAGCATCTTGCTTACGGGAGTTCGGTGACTCTACGCGGCTATCCTGTGGCATTGTTGCCGGCGCGCTTCAGCTCCGAACCGAGGCAGCCGCCCCGGACGAATTGCTCCGGAATCGATGGACGATTTGGGCCGGAATCAGTGGACGAGTTCAATCGGAATGGGTGGACGATTTGCCCCGGAATCGGTGGACGATTTGGGCCGGAATATGCAATAGATGCCCTGAACGCTGAGACTCTCCAATCGCGAGGCTGCCTCAACACGAAGCGAACTGCCTGCGATAACACGAGTGTGCTCGACACGCTTATAGATCTTTCCTCTCGAAGATGTCTATGCTGATCACGCATGATATCATGCCTATTAGTGCCCCGAGAGCCAACGCTGTCAAGCCAAACCCAGTGGTGGAAAGCGACTCCATGAGGCGAAGACTGATGATTCCTGATTCAGCCCACCTCTTGAGCCGAGATATGAGGATAGGTGTCGCAAATACGAGCAGATAGCCTACTACCTGCACCTTCGCGTATCCAAACTTGAAAGCCATGAGTAGATAGACTCCAAGAAACACGGATAGACAGAGAAATACGATGGACACGGCACGCCAGTCTACTCGTGGAAACTCAAACGGAATCAGCCTTGAGATGGCCACGTATGTCGTTGCGATCATGATGTAGGTAACAAGCAGCGTAAGGTACTTGGCTATGACAATCTTCCTGCGTCCGTAGGGCGTTGCTGCCAACAGCTGCGTTCCTCTGTGCTTCTGTTCCTCCAAAGATATGTTGTGATAGATCATGAAAGTGCACAAAGACGCTAGTGGTCCGAATATCACTGGCCCCATGCTTTCGATGGCCTCTTTGGGTTCGAACTCTACGGCGTAGACGATGGGATAGACTATGACAAACGCCAGGACTAGAGGCAGCGCCTTCCTGACAAGAAGGAAGTCCTTCTTCACCAAGCAGAACACCATGTTCATGACATGCGCCTCCTGGTATATCCTAGAAAGATGTCCTCAATGCTCGCTTTCTCTATCAGAGCATCGGGGATCCGCTTCTGCACTGCTTCGGCTTCATCCGTTAGGCCCTCGAAGCCGTAATCAGTCTCTCTCAAGTTCATGAACAAAGCTCTTGTCTGTTCTGACAGCTTATCCTTATCTCCCTTCACGATTCGGTGTGTATCCAGGAGCGCGTCTTTATCCTCCTGCAAGATGATCTCACCCTGGTCTATGAGAATGAGAGCATCTGCAACTCTCTCCAAGTCAGACACAATGTGGGTTGAAAAAAGGACGCACCTATCGCCTGTTTTCATGTACTCAAGCAGGATATCCAGCAGCTCACTTCTGACAAGAGGGTCCAGTCCGCTGGTGGGCTCATCCATTATGAGTAAGTCAGCATGGTGAGACAGTGCCAGTGACAAGGCGAATTTCGTTCTCATGCCTCTTGAGAGTGTCGTGATCTTCTGCTTTGGATCCAGGGAAAACTGACGTAGACGTTTCCTGAACTCCCCATCATCCCAATCTGAGTATGCGGATGCGACGAGGTTCTTCATCTCAGCGATTGTGAGGCAGTCATAGAGACACCCCTCATCCAGGACAAATCCCAAACGGTTCTTGACTCTGGTCAGGTCCGCGCCAGATCCTTCCCCGAAATACCTGATCTGGCCCGAATCCTTCTTCAGCAGATCCAGTAGCAGCTTTATCGTAGTGGTCTTCCCAGCGCCGTTTGCGCCGACAAACCCAGTGATGCAACCGAGTTCAAGGGAAAAACTAATGTTTTTCAGCCTGAAACCGCCGAGAGACTTGTTCAGGTTACTGACCTCCAGGGCTTTGCTCACCTCATTTGTCCTCCTCAAACAGGATATCTATCATCGCATTCAGTTCTTCTTTCGAGATGCTGAGCGACTTGGCTGTGTCGATCACCTCCTGCATTCTCTGCTCAACCAAATGCCTCTTTGAATCCCGAAGGAGCTCGATATTTCCTGAAGCGACAAACGTCCCTCTTCCAGCCTGACTAGTGACGAACCCCTCCGTCTCCAACTCCTCATAGACTCGCCTTATAGTCAAAACGCTCACCCTCAGGTCATTGGCCAGATTCCTAATGGAGGGCAGCACATCTCCTTCTGTCAGCTCATTTTTAAGAATGGCATCCTTTATCTGCTCTTTTATCTGCTGGTATAGCGGTCTGTCCGAGGTGTTTGAGATCAGTATTCTCAAGAGATCGCCCCTCCTTCCCCTCCTCAACTGTGCTGTTCTGTAATACACACAATATACTTTAAGCACATAGGTGTCAATTGCATCCGGCCCGGGTTGTCACTAGGATTGTGATCCCGGAAAGCATGCTCTGATTGGCCCGTGGAGGATAGGGCCTACAGGCAGGCTGTTTCTGACGGTCGATCCGCATGCAGGGTAGATGCCTCGAATGCGGAATGGAGACTTGAGGCGGTGTGATGATGTCGAACTACAGGCTACTCGTAACCGATGTCGATGGCACCTTTGTCGATTCCAGGCAGGAGGTCCCTGAAGACAACCGCGGAGCTGCGCAGCGAAACCTGCCCATGGATCAGGCTATTGCGGCTCTAGAGGTAGCGTCCAGATTCGATGTCAGAACACACGTGTACATGGACGGCAGAGTGTACGTGGCAAGAATTGATTCGGTAGTAAGGGATTACGCCAAGAAGGATCGTGTAGACTGCATCGAGTAGGTGACTTGGTGGCCTTTCTCAAAGGCGGACATACGCGCATGCCGCCGGAATGGGCATCGCAGCCGTCATTCGCCGCTTTTTCGGCGTGTAGGCTAGAAAGGCCATGCTAGTCGGGCAGGGCGCATCGGGCGCCGAGAGCGCTCATGGGTCCAAGGAGGCTAGAACCGAATGCCGAACAGACCTCCATCCTCAGTTGCGTCAGTGAGAGTGACGGGCAGCACGTACTGGCGCACATCAAAGCCCTCTGCAGTCTCCTTGAAAGCATCGTCTTCGTTCAGGGTGACGATGTACTGGAAGCCGAGCTCTTCGGCGGTCTCGGCACCCACCTTCAGGGCACTGACGATCTGTCGCCCGTCTACCCCGTCAAAGAGATGGCTGTCATGTATCAGGAATCCAGGCCCGATGGCGCGCCTGGCGCACACGCGCATGAGCATCATGTCAAAGCAGAATATCTGCATGTTCTTGATGCCTTTGCTCCGAGATCCCTGCATGTGAAAGTCAAACAACGGTCCGTTCGGAGTAACGTCTATTCTCATGCTCCCAGCCGACTCGTAGAGCCGCTCGGATGTCTCCTCGAAAGCGAGGATCGCATCGGCAAGACGCAGCTTCTCCGGTCACGTCTTGTCAAGTGGTGTAAATTGCCGTTGTGATTCTCCTCGTAGAGACCTCTGGATCTCATTCAGCCGCCTCAACTACCCCCGGCTCTTCCGGTATGTGCTCCGCGCCCTCGTCCATTCCCATCTGGTGAAGAAGGTCCAGCGGTGATACATTCCTCTTGGCAGCTGCCATCGTGGTTACCCCCTCGGATTGTGAATTGCTTACACCCGAAGAGAACCACATGGCGGCTGTCTCGTCAATGCCCTCCGCATCCCGCTGCTGAATTTGCACCACTACCCAAGACACTAACCCCATTCCCCATTACCCCATTTTCCCATTACCCCATTCGTCAGTGTCGTGCCAAACACGGCTAGGTGTACGCTGAATACATCTGTACCAACGTGCTGCCAGGTTTCCTGAGCGATAACTCCATATGTTGCGAGCTGAGATCTAGAAGCCGCAATTGTCGTGAGTGGATCACTATCCTTGTATGCGTATGCGATCAATTCGCTAATCATGCGCCAATTCTCCCCTAACGATGTGTTTATCGGAAATTGAAACGACTTCATCGAAGTAATCCACAATCGCCGCAGAGACCTGGTGCGCTATCATGAGAACGGTACGTTCTTTCGCCGACAACACCAGTCGAATCAAGTCCTGGGCCGCTTCCTTATCCAGGCTTGCGAAGCTTTCATCAAAGACAACAAAGGGGGGATCAAACAATTCCATTCGCGCGAGCGCTATCCGTTGTCGCTCGCCCCCTGATAAAGTCTGGCCGCCTTGATCGATTACCTCATCCAAGTCACTGGCGTACCTGTCTAGCACGTACGTGAAGCCCACGGACTCCAATGCTCGGACAATACTCTCATCAGAAAAGTGCTTCTCAAAGAGCGTTATGTTGTCTCGGAGCGATGCGTTGAACATAAAGCTATTTTGCGAGCAAGGAAGAATGAACCGAGCGTACTGCTCCGGCTTGATCTGAGAAATCTCAGTTCCATCAACTGTGATTGAGCCTGAATCAGGCCGTATTGCGCCAGTGAGCAGACTGACGAGTGTCGATTTTCCCGTACCAGATGCCCCACAAAGGAGGTATTTTCTGCCCTGCTTGAAGTCCATGGAGGCATCATCAAAAACACGTGTTGCCTGGTACGAAAAGGATACGTTACGCATGTGAAGCTCTCGGAATGGGAGCACGATATCTTTCATTTGCCTTTGTGTGTCTTTCGGAAATGATAAAGATTCGTTGAGCGATGCGACTATCTCTTTTGCGCTCCCGATTTCAGTAATGTCGTTACTTAAGGATTCCAGCGGAGAGGCCAGGTACACAACTAGTTGCGATGCGGCTACCATAGTGCCTACTGTCAACACACGATTAATCGTCAACAGGGCCCCGATAAAGTAGATTCCCACGTAAAGGAACTGTCCAAAAGTAAATGACAGAAGATTCGCGAGTGAAGACAAGACGCGCGACTTATACTTGGAGTCTTCCCAACAATGATTGGCAGAAGAGATTGATTGGAACGAATTTGCGGTTAGGTGGAAGCTTTTGAGCAGATCAAAGCCATTTAGGTGTTCCGAAGTAGTCACGGTGAACTCAGATGCGTAGGATACCTGCTTCGATTTCTGTTTCGAGATCTTTGGACTCATGATCTTGGGGACAACCATCTGAAGGGCAACGACGACAAGCACGAACAGGGCAAGCAGAGGCGATATGCAGAAGAGAAGAACACCACTTACTATGAACTCAAACGAACTTGCTAACAGGCTAAAGGATGTTTTGAAGTAGGATTCTTCAATTACATTCAGGTCATTTGTAAGGATTGATAGCCAATCGCCAGTGTTTTTTGTGTGGAATCGGAATACTGGCATTGATAGTATTTGCCGGACCACATGATCGCGTAGGTTTGATTGAGCTATCTGCAAGACTCTCCATTTGCATTTTGTGGTCAAATGGTCAACCAAGAAGAAGACTAGTATGTATAGAGCAAACCACAATGAATAGCTGAGCGCATTCTCCATGTTGCCAGCCAATGCCAAGTCCACGCACTTCATCATGACATATGCTAATCCCACCTCAAGAAGACTGGTCATCGAAATCATGAGAAGCAGCACTGTGAATCGGAATCGCTGACCATGGTATAGGAAGCTGAACACGTTCTACCGCCCCCAAGCGACAAGAAGCGGAACCTACGGAGTCCCGCTCTTCATCCACTATTGCGCAAGCAGTTTGCAGCAATGTGCCCGAGTTCGACACCGCGTAGGTAAATGCCACGCGTGGCAGCAGACAAACCAGCCGATAGGAACACGCGATCGGGGAGTCGTCCTATTGCGCTTTGGGCCCTCCAATGCAGCGAAGGCTGGCTCCCTGCATTCCGCAAATTGCCAGCGGGGGGAGAACCTCCTATCCACCACTGCGGTCACACGGCCAAGCTTCCATCCGCACATATCCTGTTTGACCTGGGGCACGATCTCCATGCCGTTGGTGTTCCCTGGCCAGATCTGGCACCTACCTTACCGGAGTCCCGTCCCGCATGACAGCAGACCCGATCACAACCTTGGGCAGGTCGGGTTTGGCATGCCCGGCGAGCTGGCGTAATTCCTCCTCGTCTCCGACACTGCCTCACCTCGAGGTTGGCTGAGGTAGTGTCGAAGACGAGAAGGTCCACTTCCAGGGTGAAGAGATTTGCCGTGGAGAAAAGCACCAATTCCCGGATCGGCTTGCTGTGCTCAGTGACGAATTACGTGGCGCGGTACAACCGATTCGCCTGGCAACTCTCATTTACATGCCTACAGCATGCCGCGCGTAGCCCTGGCCGTAAGGGTGCCATGCGAAGTGCGTACCTGCACAGCGCTCGTTCTTCGAGGCCCTCGGCCAGGGACTAACCGAGCTAGTGAGCCTATGGCTCATCGCGTGTGCCTATTCACTGTCGAAATCGGGATATGTACGGCGAATCACTAAGCCCTTTGTTTCGCCCAATGGAACCGGCCACAACCCTTAACCTCAACAGGTAAGCTGTGCTGCGCACCATCCTTTTTCGTATCCTGACCCTTAATGCGGATCACTTTCTTTGTAGATACCTCCCTTCATTGTATTTAATGCCACTGTATCACCACAATTCCATCATGTAAAGGGAGCATTTTCTGATCCGGAGAGGGACTTAGCCTGGGCAAAACCCAGTTCACTACTTGATGGGGATGGAATTGTGCGTCGCTGGATGCCCTCTACAGCATATCCGAACACTACCAACCCGGAGTCGTCGTGCGTGCCTTCGAAGTAGAGCGATGTGCTATCCCATATCACGAGGTCAGGAGAAACCCACGAAGTCGCGTATGAGCTTGAGGCAGAGCAACGCCCCAGTCCGTCATCGTTTAGCAAACATGGAGGTATCCCGAAAAGGTCAATGGTGGATACGCGATCTGCCCAATCCTCGACTTTGTACAGCGGCCTGGGATAGTTGAGCCTGTCCAGGACGAGGATCTTGCGGACCTCGCCTACCGATACGCTGGCCCTATGCGTTTCAGAAACATGCGGTAAGCAACACCCCTTCATGTATGCGGTCAAAGATTACGCTGGTGCTTTTCTGGAGTATTGGTGCCGGAATATTACACTGGCTGGCGATATGGTGACAAACGCTCAGATTGATAGGCTAGAAGTATAAGGGCGCGTGGTCTATGACCACTGAGGCATGGCGAGCGTGGATCGGAAGAGCGGAGAGCAACCTCGCCCGCGCTGCTGTCGGACTACGCCGTGACCACCCGGTATCCGGGGGACTGGGAACCCGTGGGCGAAGACGAGTACAGACAAGCCTTAGCACATGCTGAAGAGGTGTGGAATTGGGTGGTCTCCGTCACCGGGTACAAACGGAGTCGGAGACCCCCCGGAACTCGGTGGTTCCCCGCATCCGCCTGCACAGCCCGAATGCGTTGGACCCGCAAGCCGGGCATGTGGCCTCTGCCGTGGAGATCTCTGTTCTCCCGGCTCAAACAGCCCGTAGACATTCCCAGCGGTTCGCCTTACCCGTCTGAGACTCACCTGCTCTTCCGGAACGCCCGCGCCGCCCAGATCGTCAGCAGGCATGAAATCGCAGCCGCCGTCATGCCGAGTCTTCCCCAGGGAAACGCAGTACTCGGGAGAAATCCGGTAGCCGCATAGTACGGCCACATCGGAACGATCCACGCCGTCACGGAATTGAGTGGGATTCCCGATGCGACGATCGCGAGAATCGAGGCGACGACAGCACAGAGCAACGATGCTATCCATCGCTTCCGCAGAAGCAGCGCCGCCTGGCCTGCGAGCATTGGCGCTTCGAACAGCAGGAGAATCTCGAGCGGATACAGAACCTGCGGAACGCGGACGCTTCTCTGCCCGAGGATGACATTCGCCGCCCCGACTGAAAGGATCGATGCAGCAAGCACGGACAATGAACAGAGAGCAATGGCGATGAGCAGATCTGCCAGGACGAACGCAGAGGGGCACGATGACCTGCGAATGTGAAATCCATCTCCTGCCTCGAGTTCTTCTCCGATACTTAGGCTCTCCCACAGGAAAAGAAGGATCGGGAACACGACAGCGTAGCCCGTGAAGATCAAGGTCAGCCGGTCCTCAATGGAGTAGTGGTCCATTCCGATAAGGAGAAAGGATGTCAAAACTGTTCCTGCAATGGTATGCGACGCCAGAAGGACGGCTAGCGCGCTCCCCTTCATTCGATAGCAGCGGCACGCCAGAACTAGACATGCCTGCTTCAGAAAGCCCGCCATCATCTGTTCACCGCCCTGGTTCTCCTGCTCTTCCAGAGAACGAGCGCGGCAAGAACCGCGGCCAGCAGGATCCCCAGCAAGACCGCGGCATACGGCTTCCCCCGCATCGCCTGAGCGATGGTCCCTCCATTGTATTCCTCAAGCGCTCCAGACGGATGAATGGAGAGCAGTCGCCCGGTCGCGACAAAAGGGTAGCTTGCCGGCACCAGATACCAGAATGTCGTCTGCGCGGCCAGCGGCCCCAGTGCCATGTTTATGCAGCACAAGACGACAAGGATCACGCCTCCCGGTCTCACAGACGCAAGTTGCGTCACGGGTATCATCCATGCTTCGGCCAACAGAATCGCCAGAAAGGCCAAGCAGTAGCGGCCGAACGGAATCGGATGCGTCTCCATTGCGCCCGCCGTGAGGCGTGCGATTCCAGCAACGAACAGGCAGCAGATCGCAGAAGACAACACCGTACGGATCGTTACGAGGAGCAGATCCGCCGCCACGAGCAACTCTTCCGGCATCCCTGAAAACGCTCGATTCTGCCCATGAGCGGCACTCCTCTCATAGTCCCACCGTATCCACTGAAAGGCAGACATCAGCACACTCATGAAGAGGAGTTCCCACCAGTACACCATTGCTCTCGATGCATTGGATGCTCCCGAGATCAGGACGGACACGAGAAACGTGGTCAGAGGGACAAGGACCATGAGCGAAGCCATCCCGCTGTGCTTCTCCTTGAGTCGCTCCGACTGGATAGCACTCCTCATCGCAAACGGTCCTCATGTCGATCATGTCGGGTTTCGCAAGACGGGGCAAACAGACTCTGGAGATGCCGGAGGTCTCCGCTGGATCCATCGAAGATGATGCGGCCCCCCTGCAGCATTATGACACGGGGCGCCAGCGCCTGAATCTCCAGCAGATTGTGGCTCGACAGCAACACCGTCGTCCCCTGTTCCTGCAAGCGATCGATCAGCTCAATGAATTGGTCGACGCCCACGGGATCCAGCCCGCTTGTCGGCTCATCCAGAAGCAAGAGTTCGGGGTCGGGCAGCAGCGCCATGCCTATCCCGAGCCGCTGCCTCATGCCGATCGAGAAGAACTTCGCGCGCTTTCTTCGAGTATCCTCGAGTCCGACCATCTGCAGCACTTCCTCAATCCTCAGGTTGCGGATGCCGCGCACGAGCGCGAGCACCTTCAGGTTATCAAAAGCTGACAGATGACCGTACAGCGGAGGCCGTTCGATCAGCGCTCCGATGCGCTGCTGGTCCGATGCGGTCAGTGAGCGCCCCTGAAGGAGTACCTCGCCGGAATCCGCTCGTTCGAGCCCCGCAATGATCTGCAGCAGCGTCGATTTTCCGGCACCGTTCTCACCAAGAAGCCCGGTCACCTCGCCCTTCTGCAAAGAAAAGGCGATATCGTGAAGAATCTCGACACCGCCATACGATTTCATAACGCCCTTGACCTCAAGCATAGTTCAGAATCGCCTCCGATCGGGTTCATCATGCCTTCGGTCTCATTGTGGCACCTGTGTTTCAGGATTCTATCAGAAAGGTCACCACTCCCCCTTCCACAGGAGAATTCTCGATCCGGAGGCGCCCTCCGTGGTGTTCGCAGACTCTGCTCGCAAAGGCCAGCCCCATTCCATAGTGACGCTCCCGTCCCTCCCGCCCAAACTCACGGTAGAAGAGCTGCGCCCCCTGCGCAAGCCCCTGTTCGGAAAAGCCGGGTCCGTTGTCGATGACCTGAAATCGGACATACTGATCCTCCACCCCAACGGCAATAGTAACCCTCCCGCCATCGGAGACATGCTCACAGGCGTTATCGACTGCGTTAAACAGCGCTCTGGCCAGGAGCGTTAGGTGGACCGACACAGTGGCATCGGGACCGATCTCGTGATACTCAATGGAGTGCTCGATGCTCTTGAAAGCAAAGACCCCCGAACACATCTTCGTCAGAGTGTCGACGATCTCGTGAATGGACACTTCCCGCTTTGCCAAAGGCACGGGATCCTCCGATTTCGAGTACAGGATGATCTCCCTGGAATAATGGTACAGCGTGTCGGCGGCCTTCTGGATCTCCGCGTTATACTCCTGCTGCTCTCGGCTGAGCGGCGTCATTTCCAAGAGCTCGCTGTTGCCCTGGATGATCGTAATCGGAGTGTTGATGTCGTGCGCCAGCATCGAAATCTGATACTTCCGCTCTTGTTCGATCTGGTTCTGCCTCGCAATGGACGCTACTAACTCCTGGTCCATCTGTATGACGCTGTCCCGGATCTCCTGAAACTCCGAGATCTGCGATTCCTCCATATGCGTGGCGGATTCACCGTTCCTCAGCAGGCGGCAGACCATTACGATGCGGTTGACCTCCCACTTCATCCGGAGAACATAGCGGACGATCGCAAGGAGCACAAGGAGAAGGAACAGCAAGATGAATAGCAGAATACTGCCGGAGTTGAAGTTGATGCGACTCGCCCACTCGGGATCCGCGAAGCGCGGAAGATTCCCCTCGGTATCCCCTGGAATCACCGCGCCGGTCCTGATGAGTATCGTCACGATGAGCGCCGTCACTAGCAATGCGACAACTCCCGCGATCACAGCCTGGACCAGTAACCAGAAGACCTCCTGTGCGAAGCCGCTCCTTCGAGGACGCTTCCTGTGCGCGTGTCGATGCTTCATTCGGCCCTCCAGCGATACCCTACTCCCCAGACCGTATCGATCGGCTGCAACCGGTAGGGCTCCAGCTTTTTTCGAATCTGGTATACGTATTCGGACACCGAGCTGATCATAGTGTCGGAGCATAGATCGTACACCGCTTCGTAGATCGTCTCCCGCGTATAGGTCTTGCCGGGATGCAGTGCAAGCAGTGTCAGAATGTCGAACTCTCGACGCGACACGTTGATCTCCTCCTTACCGACAAAAACCCGTCGCGCGTCGAAGTCGAAGGTGATGCCGGAGATGGTGCGGACGAGCCGCTCATGCGGCAAATCCCGGGCCCTCAGATGCGCCTGGACGCGCGCGATGAGCTCCTTGCGGCGAAACGGTTTGGCGACATAGTCGACGGCGCCGGATTGTAGTCCTTCGACGAGATCCTCTTCCTGAGTCTTCGCCGTGAGAAAGATAACCGGACAGTCGATGTGCTCCGCGATGTGTCTGCAAAGCACTATCCCGTCCATTCCCGGCATCATGATGTCCAGGAGGATCAGGTCGTACCCGAAGAAATCCTGCACGCGAAACCGGTCGACCGCTCCCATCGACGATACCTCGTATCCCTCCTTCATCAGCATCGTCTCCAGCAGCTTCCGGATCGAGGCATCGTCATCGATCACAAGAATCCGCTTTGTCCGCTCCCTCTCCATCCCGGACTGTCGATTGCTTTGCGCGTTCGTATCCATGACATACTCCTTCTGCGGGAATAAGACTGAAGACGGCAGAGAATCAGAGGTCATCAGATCCCCAGGTTCATTGCACAGACCCAGGGAGTACAGGATGGACGGATGCTATGGAGGAGTGCGAGTCCCACTCCGCTGGCACCTTCGAGAAACCCAGCATTGTCCATACACACCGTTCCCTCTGCCGTCACTTCGGCATTCTGGAAAACATACCTTCTCTCGTCAGAAGCGCACCATAGTATGTCCTCAACAAGCGAGTCAATGGCCGCCTGATGGTATGATGTCCCCAAGAGACGATCCTGCTCACAAGCCAGCACTAGCAGTCCACCCATCCCGTGGCAGAGGATCGGAGAAAAGATGCCCCGCCGGCGCTCTAGTGCCACTGTCATCAGCTCGACCGCCCGATCGATGGTTCTGTAATCGCCCATAGCTGCGCCTGCCGCCGACAAAGCATAGCTGATACCAGGCATCCCGTAGCACCATGCATCCCGCTCCTCGGCCACGATCCGAATGTCGCGCGCTTCATAATCCTGCCGTGAGATCTGGCTCGGCCAGACGTAGCTGCCGAGGATGAATCCCAATGTATCCCAGTAGAAGGTGACGATCCGAGCGATCAAGTCCTTCTGTCCTTCCACGTCGAATCCTATGAGCATCGCCCGGGATAGCAGCGACAGCACACCTGCGAGGCCATGTGCCATACCCGTGTTAATGCTGCCCTCCGGGAATGCCTCTGCCTCCGTCTGACTAAAGTGATTCTCGCCGGCAATGAGGTATCCCTCCGCACTCGGAGCACCATCGATCATCCCGCGTTTCACCAGCGATTCTAATCCCTGCCGTATCGCCCGGTCGATCCCCGGATGCTCCCTGGCCGTCATCAAGGCAGACAGTCTTCCCGAAATGCCCTCAATCGTATCGTAGTCGGTGATTCGCAGATCCGATTCCATGCTGCGGCAAAGCCCGTTGATCTCCACGATAACATGCTCTGTCAGGGTTCGGATCAGACCCTCATACTCGGAGAAATGATTGGAGCAGCACACAGAAGCAAGGAGCATCCCAGCACTGCCGGAATATAGGGATCCCGTTGAGAGTCCCTCCGCCTTGATCCCATCCACCATTTCGGTTATGTAGCGATGAGCTACATCATCCCACCCACAATCGGGATCCCTTTGCGCCAGTTCTCCGAAGAACATCGCGATCCCCGGCCACCCGGTTGCCAGAGTGTCGCACTGGAACAGGTTGATCGGAACGCCCTGATGGATGACCAACTCCTTCGTCGCCTCCCAGGCGACAATACGGTCTGGATCGCAGATACGTAGAGCAAGACTGCTGACGGTCTGTCTCACGCGTTGTTCATTCATGGCGTTCCGCCTCCAGTATGTCCCGGTATGCGGCGCAAGTCCTCGTCAATGTCTCATGGTTCCCTTCGCCGACGATGCGTCCGTTTTCCATTACCACAATATGTGGGATTCTCTGGATCGCTGCAACGCTGTGAGAGATCAGGATCGCGATACGATCCTTCGACAGTTCCAGAAACCTGTCTACCATCTGTCTCTCCGACACCGGATCCAGCGCGGCACTCGGTTCGTCGAGAATGTAGATATCCGCCTCCTGGAAAAACGCCCTCGCCAATCCAACCTTCTGCCATTGCCCCCCGGAGAGCTGCTTTCCGTCCTCGAACCAGGATCCCAACCGCTGATTCAGATCGCACGTGCCCGACTCGCCTACCAGGAAGTCCAGATGCATCTCCCGAATCGCATCGTACAGAGCGCAATCATCGTCGATCCGCTTCACATCACCAAAGCCGATGTTCTCCCGAATTGGTAGCTCATATCTAGTGAAGTCCTGGAACAGGAACGAGACCTTGTCCGCAAGTGACCCGCAAGGCATATCCCTCAGATCGACTCCATCCATGGTGATGCTACCCTCTCCAGGCTCGTAGAGCCCGCTAATCAGCTTCATCACCGTGCTTTTTCCGGAGCCGTTTCTCCCCACAAATGCGATCGGCTCTCCCCTGCAGATGGCTAGGTTGATCGCCTGTAGCTCGAAGGTGCTGGGCGCAGGGTAGCGAAACCCAGCATTCCGGAGTTCGATCACCTCAACTCTCGCCGCAGTATCGGTTGCAGACAGTCTCTGTCCAGCCGAATCCTCCATCGACCGAGGCGAATCATCAGAACGCGCCAAAAACTCGAAGAGCCGATCCATGAAGAGGCCGCTGCTGTAGAGAGTATACATGTCTTGGACGCATTCCTCTGAGCTTGTCTGGATGAGATTGCTGATGCGGAGGACCGCAACCAGCGTTCCGATCTGCATCGCCCCTGCGAAGATACGCCCGATGCAGAAGGCCAAGACAAGCACGTTGATCGACAGCAGAATCCCGTCGAAGAGGGCTCCGTTTCCTGTCTTCCGCCACAGCAGCCGCATGTCCTGCCTCAGAAAACCTTCTCGGATCTCTGCATACTTGTCGAGCAGATACGAGGCAAGATTGTTCTGCTTAATCTCCCTAAAGGAAGAGTCGTGTGTCATGATGTGGGTAATATACCACATCTCGCGTTCCTCTCCCGCCCGGCTCCACTGAAGCTTGAACTCCGACAGACCGATCCTCAGGTAGGACACTAAGCTGATCGGAGGAATCAGGGCATAGAGCAGGCCGACCCTGGGGTTCCAGTGGAAAATGTAGACTAAGGACGACACCAGCAAGGCTATGCTGCTCACCAGTCCGATGCAGGAGATCAGAATCTGATACGGTCGGTAAGAACTCTCCTGCGTGAGTCGCTCGATTGTGTCATAGATCTCCGAGTTCTCGTAGTCCGCCAAGCTCAATTCGCTGCACCTCTCAAGCAGCATCTGACTGACCTTGATAGAGATCATGTACTGAGCTTTCGAAGAGATATGAGAGGACACTTTCGAGATGGCATCGCTGGCGATCAGGACACAGACGAATAGGCACACGAGCCGTGTCGTCGACTCCCGGACCAGATAGCCACCGCTCAGGGAGTTAATCAGCAGTTCATTGACCCGGACATTGAGAATGGGAAACACGCCGCTCAACAATCTGACTGTCACGAGCCCGGCCACCATCCTCCCACCGAGAGCGTACAGCAACCGGATAGTTCGCGGAATGCAGCGCAGTACATGAAAGGGTGAGTGATTCTCGGGCTTCATGATTCTCTCCCGGCGTGCAGCTCTTTCTGACACATAGCACTGACGACTTCAAGAATCCACTGTTCCAGGTCCGCCACGGGGCCTGCAATGCGATTGATCGACATGTGCAACAGACTCTCGATCGAATGATAACGCCTGTCCTCCGCCAAACCTCGCTCTTCCATCTGCCGCTCATACGCAAGGAGAGCCTCGTTGCGATGCTCCAATGCTTCCCGAATGGTCCAGCCGTCTCCGTTCCTCCAACCGTCCATGGAATCCTTCTCGGTCCAGCTCCGATACACATTCATGCTCTCGCGAAACGGCGAGTCCTTCGAGAGGCCCCGGATTCCTCGTCTGGCGAGTACGCCAACGCGCTGTTCCGCCGGAATCCCCAGCCCTCTCAGGATGTCGAAGCAGGATGCTATGGCCAGCTCCTCGGCGGAACAGGACAGCTGTCCTCTGCGCATGAGCTGGAGAAGATGTGCGATCGCTTCCGATTCTCTGCAGAAGAAGGTCTCCGCCGCATCGATGACGCCGACCCCTCCGTATCGCTCGATCTCCCGATCGTAGGAATCCGCAGCCACAGATTTCAAGATGCCATCGGAAAGAGCGGTCTGGAACATGGGCATCATCGCCGCAAACGCCGCATAGAGCGAAGATTCACGACCGCGGATCCGCAATCTCAAGTGTCGCTTCGGATCCCGGTAGCGCAGGAAGAAGAACTCGAGGTCGACATGAGGCCGCAGCTGATCCAGGGCCGGCAGGAGAAAGTCCGCCAGATACTCCTCTTCGCGTTCTGCATCGCAATACAGCTTCAGATAGAGCCACTCATGAAACGGTAAAGCGATCCGTTCCTGCGTTGGTACTCTCCTCTCGGCGGAGAGTGGCATCTCGAAGGAAGAGACCTCTCTTCTTGTGAGCGGAACGACGATTTCGGTCCGATAGAAATGCCCGTCCCCATCCTTCAAGTACCCAATTCCGCTGGGCCCTTCTTCGAGGACGATTCCCGCCTCTCCACTCTTGCGGAATTCCTGATAAAGATGGTCCTGATCGAGAGCGTTCAAGCGGTGATATAGAATGCGATGGTCATCCTGGACCACATACACGTCTTCGGGTATCCGATCCCTCTCCGCCAAAGCAGCGAGTCTCGACAGGAATGCATCATCCGAAGCTGCACAGTCCTTACTGCCCAACGTCGCGGTGTTGACCAACCACCGCCTCGGTGACAAAATGACCTGTTCGAAGCGGATCTCCGGAGTCCTTGGGAAGGATTGATAGGCGATGTCCCACGGAAACACGCTCCACCGGTACTCCCCATCATGGCTGATATCCAGCAGAAATCGCAGCTCCTTCGGCAGCAGGTGCGGGTTAAGCATGTTGTTGCACTCGAAGCGAAGGATCGCTCCGCTCTTTCCATCGCGGACGTAGAAGCACCGCCCGGTAAACCCGATCCACAGATCCTCCAGCTGTACCCTATCCTTTTCGGAGCTGGCGAACTGCAGGGCCATCGCGCGCGACTTCGCATGCACAGTTCGCACGACGTTGCCGCTCGCAGAGAGCATTGGAATCGCGACAATCTCGGCAGTCTCCACGCCAGGCTGCAGCGCCTGTTTCCTCTTGTCGAGTTCGAGCACAAGGTCACGAAACGCTTTCTCTTCCGTCGAGAACCTTCCAAACGACTTCCCGGCCTCGAACGATCCAACGATCGAAGATAGTTTGAGCAGCGAGGAATCGCGACGGGATCCCAATTCGAAGTACAGCTCCATGGAACTCGGAATTTTCTCCCTGTCAATGACGACCGACTCCGCTTCGCCAAGTGCCTCAATATCCCGTCCCGAGAGCTGGATCGGTTGGTCAGTCCGCATCGCCTCCTCGTATTCCCTCATCAGATACAGGCGAAGATTCCGTCCGACGGTCGGAGACTCGGTCTTGGAGTATACGCGAGAGGAATGCCGATCCCCTCGCTCTCATCAAGCAGGTCTACGAGCCTCACCTCTTCGACCAGACCGTATCGATCGACAAAGCGCTCCTTGTACTCCTGGAGCACACTCCCCGAATCCGACACTTCCGCCAACAGCATCATGAAGTCCGCACATCGCAGAATCTGGGATTGCATCTCCTGGGGAAGCCGGACATCGTCCCCAGCAAAAGCATCGACCCGGACCCCGGCGGACTCTTCCCGGATTCTGGACAGAGTATCCCGGAGATCGAAATAGTACGATAGCCGGTGGATCCCGTTTTCTCCGGCGGAGAAACTCTCCTCAAAGCGGCGTATCTTCTCCGACACTTCACGCAGCGCCACCCGTGCATCGTCCTCGAAACGCCTGTCCAGTTGATCAGAGAGGAACGCCAGAGGATCAGACGAAGAGAATGCCTGACTCAGCTCGGAAACCAGAAATCGCTCCTCGATCAACTGGTCAACGTACGTTATGCAGGACTCGCGATGTCCGTGCGCGCGCTCCAGTCCATCGACGATCATCTCATATGGTATGAGTTCGCGGGCGACCTCGGACAGCGTATCCCAGACCGGAGTGTAACGGACATGAACTCGGCTCGTTTCGATCTGATCGACACAGTACGCCTGGTAGACTCTTCCCCCACGGACAAAGACGCTGTCGTTGACCATCCACCGCAGGACATGGCGGTACCGATGCTCCAACTCACGGATCACCTGCATCATCCATCCCTCGTCGACCCGCGCAGCGACACGGAAGGGTTCACCTGACACCGTTGTGAAGACTCCTTGTTCACCGGAGAACTGGCCAAGGGAGACGCCGACAAACAGCCCGAAAGGAGTCGTCCTGTCCCGTCTCCTCCTGCTGTATTTGAAGAGAGATTGAAAGAGGTTCCTTCGTTTCTTCGTGGACATCTCGTTCGCTGCTCTCTGATATTTCCAGATTGTGTGAACCATGGACGGGCTCGATACACCTACCTGTTCCAGAAGGAACGGATCGTCCATTGTGTCTTCCAGCCAATGATCGGAGCCGACCTCGTCAGGCCGAACCGGCATCAGCGGTCTTCGAACCATGAACTTGTCGCAGTCGAAATATGACATGGCCTCTCCCTTCAGTTAGCCGAGAAATCGGAACCCTACAGAATACGGTACCCAATAATGCAGCAGAAAGGGATGAGAAGGCGGCGAAGAGCCTTCTCATCCGTGCGCTCGGACTCCCCTTACTTCCCGAAGTGGCAGTTGCAGGTGATGGTCTGCAGGAAGCACGTCTGAAGCAGCCCCGTGATGCAACCAGGTGTGCAGAAAGACTTGCTCTTCCAGTCCACTTCATCGCCTGGATTCCCAGTTTTCGCTACTCTCGACAGGTCGAGGTCAAAATCATTGTACTTCTGCACATCGCTCCTCCTTTCTCATTCTTCTGAGTGATAGTGGAACGTATTCTGGACTCATTGCCAGCATATCTGCATGTTTTCAGGATTCTATCAGATAGTCATAGTCTCCTTCACTGCCTCAGTCTGGCAATTGATGAGGTGGGAGAGACCACCTAGCCCCCCGCCGCCACACCGCCGAACGCGCCGTTTGATACATGCCAGTTCAGCGAATCGCCAGTACGCTTTGCGCGACCCGCTGATCCTTCGCGCCCACTCAGTTGTACCCATTGGTCCAGATCCCCGCAGATGCTCGCTGTCCAGGCAATTCTGTAGAGTACAGTTCACCCACGCAGAGTCGAAAGACGTGGATGGGCCCACGTCGATTGCGAACTCGTATCCCTCTTCGAACGCCTGTACCGGAAGAATCGGAGGAAAAGGATGAACTGCTTTCGAGATGGCGATGGGTGGGCTTCCAGCCCAATCCAAGCGCGGCGCACGATCTGGAGTGCCTGTGCAAAGCGTTCATCCAGCGTGAGTCGGTCGGCGGTATGTTCGCCGGCATTATCGACTACTACAGTCAGGACTTGACGCAACGAATCCGTACCGTGGCGGTCGAAGGAACGATCGGGGGGTCGCCCCTCAGCCTTGAAGAAGTCTTTGTCCATCTGGTAAACAGCAGCGGCGATGGGGCCCCTCGGGAGGCGATGGGCCGTTGATCATCAGGCTGGCCTATGAAGAGCTTCGCGCCCGCGTCAAGACGATAGGCATCGTCTCAATAGTCGTATTCGCAATCGTGATACCCAGTATGCGTGCTAGTCGCAACGTCTACAGCATCGCCGCGGCGTTCATTTTGGCGTTTACGGCTGCAATCTACAACCAGCGAAGCACATATGAGGATGAGAAGGACGAGACGCTGCCGTTCCTGAGAAGTCTGCCCATCTCCCCGGCAGAGGTGGTGTGCGCTAGAGCCCTGGCGAGCGTGGCCGTGATCGCTCTCTACACCGTTCTGGCGCTCATAGCCGCGACACTGGCGACAAGGTTCATCCTCGGGCGCGGCAGCCCCAACTGGAAGGCCGGCGCAGTGCCCGCCTTTGGGCTCGGGCTGTTCACAATGGCCTTCATGCAGGCGGTCTATTTCCGCTTTGGCGCAAGGGTTATCGTAGGGTTCCTGAATATCGCCATGTCTGCTGGAGCGATTGCGATATTGGCTTTCAAGTCGCCCGTGCTGAGCGCTCGGTTTGGACCCCTCGCCTCCCGAGCCATTTCGCATGCGGCGGCATGGCGCGCCGAAAACCCTGCTACCGCAGCAGCTGTCCTCGGGGCCGTTGCGATCTGTGCCATACTGGCCACTTGGGCCTACGCCGCGTGGGCGCTTGGCCGCAAGGAGATTGTTTAGCCCGGTTCGGGCGAAGCCTATGTCAGCTGGAGGTGTGAACGATTGCTCGCACGCATGATCGCCATGGAGATTCGGGCCAAGACCCGAACGATACTAGCTCAGACGCCGCTGATCCTCCTAATCGGGCCGGCGTACGCACTTCTATGGGAGGCAGAGGAGGCTCTGAGCCTGTTCCCATCGTTGGTATGCTTGTCGGTGTGGGAGTACATGCGCGTGACCGCATATGACGAAGACATATCGAAAGCGTGGCCGTTCCTGAGGTCGCTCCCCATCCAGCCTCGCCAGATCGTAAGCGTTCGCTATGTTGCGAGCATACTCGTCTTCGTAGCCTACGGCATTGTCGCCCTGGGCATCATCTTTGCTATGCCGGGCCTGCGCAGCGCCGTACATCCTGGTTCGCTGCTGGTCGCAGTCGGAATCTCACTGGGGGTTGGGCTGGTTCTGATCGGGCTACCTAACTGGCTTTACTACCGCGGCGGCTATGCAGCCATCTCAACGGCCGTTCTCCGCTCGGCCGTCCCTCTCGTAGCCGTCGGCATTTTCCTGATATCTCCGCTCGGCAAGTCCGAAGCTGTAGTCGCTCTGTTCAGCAAAGCCGCGCAGGCCGGCAAGTGGGCTATTGAACACCCGATGCCGTCCATTGTGATATGGATCGCCGTCGCGTGCTGCATCGTTGCCGTGAGCTGGAACCGGTCTATTGCTTCGTTTTCGCGGAAAGAGTTCTAGGCGGCTCTCAACAAGTCTTCGCGCGATGCATAGCGCAAGGATCCATTGCGAGCTACGTAGACGCAATCACGGCGATTACTTGTTCAGCGCCATGTGGTACAATAGACCATAGACGATTGTTTCGCGCAAAGACGGTGCGGCGCCTGAAGGTGCAACCGTGGGCCTGAAGAATTCACAGTGCCGCCGCCCGTCTCGCGGGATGCCGGCGTTGGGCAGAAAAGCGGATACTTTCGCGACCCGGAGGTGAGCCGTATGCCGGACATGCTTCAGGCAATCATAGACAGGATAGTCGAGGCCGCCGAGCCAGACCGCATAGTGCTATTCGGATCCAGGGGACAGGGCAAGTGCGCCGCGGATAGCGACTACGATATCCTGGTTCTCAAGCGCGGCGTGACTCATCGGCGGCGCCTCGCGCAAATGATCTACCTCGAACTCGCCAGCATTCCGGCCCCGGTTGACATAATCGTGGAAGACCCCGATAGGATCGAGAAGTACCGAAATACTCCAGGCTTCATCTACAGTGAAGCCCTCAAAGGACGAGTGGTCTATGAGCGCTGAGGCATGGCGAGCGTGGATCGGAAGGGCGGAAAGCAACCTCGCCCGCGCCAGGCTTGGTCGCCAGTCGGAGGACATCCTGTACGAGGACATCTGCTTCGATGCCCAGCAGGCTGCGGAGAAGGCGCTGAAGGGTCTCTTGGCGCACTCAGGTCTGGATGTGCCAAGAACCCATTCCATCGGCTACCTTCTGTCACTTATTAAGGAGACTGGCGGCATGCCCGTGCCGCCGCAGGTGGAGCAGGCCGCGCTGCTGTCGGACTACGCCGTGACCACCCGGTATCCGGGGGACTGGGAACCCGTGGGCGAAGACGAGTACAGACAAGCCCTGGCACATGCTGAAGAGGTGTGGAGTTGGGTGGTCTCCGTCACCGGGTACAAATAGAGCCGGAGACCCCCCGGAACTCAGTAGTTCCCCCGCGACCGCCTGCACAGCCCGAATGCGTTGGACCCGCAAGCCGGGCATGTAGCCTCTGCCGTTGAGATCTCTGTTCTCCCGGCTCAAACAGCCCGTAGACATTCCCAGCGGTTCACCTTCCCTGTCGAAGCTCACTTGCTCTTCCGGAATGCCTGCGCCGCCCAGATTATCAGCAGGCATGAGAGCGCGACCGCCGTCGAGCCGAGTCTTCCCCAGGGAAACGCAGTACTCGGGAGAAATCCGGTAGCCGCATAGTACGGCCACATCGGAACGATCCACGCCGTCACGGA
>DHON01000007.1:0-1707 GCA_002409965.1 Firmicutes bacterium UBA5389 | reverse complement strand
GCCGAGTCTTCCCCAGGGAAACGCAGTACTCGGGAGAAATCCGGTAGCCGCATAGTACGGCCACATCGGAACGATCCACGCCGTCACGGAGTTGAGTGGGATTCCCGATGCGGCGATCGCGAGAATCGACCGAAAGGATAATGTGCCCGGGTCGGAGAAGACTTGACTAGCGTTGCCCGGAATCATGGCACATGATAGCTACTGCGTGATCATGTTCTGTTCGGCGGGTTATGCTGAAAGCGGTGGAAATGCTGATATGGAAGAGCGAATACGGGATGAGCTGAGCGTCATCCGAGACATGATCGTCAACACCGTTCCTGTCAGGCGAATGTTCCTGTTCGGCTCCCACGCATACGGTACACCGGATGCAGAGTCAGACCTGGACATCTATGTAGTGTTGGCTGATGATGCGGACATTAGGGAAATCGATGCGATGAAGCTGATTCGCAGGTCAATTCGCGACAGGAAGACGATGCCCGTGGACGTGGTAGTCAGCAAAGAAAACGTGTTCAACCAGCGCATATCGGCCCCCACCATTGAGCGGCAATTTGTGCAGGAAGGGGTAGTCCTCTATGGATAGCTTGGAGCAAGCGAAGGAATGGAAGAAGATGGCCGAGATGGACTTAGGCAGCGCTGAGCATCTCCTGAACATGCATCCGACTCCCATGGAGGTTGTTTGCTACCACTGTCAGCAGTCTGCCGAAAAGTACCTCAAGGGCTATCTCGTGCTGCATGGGAATAACCCGCCCAGAACACATGACCTGGATGAGCTGTGCAAACTCTGCCTGGATACACACGATGGGTTTGGCAAGATAGCTGACCAGTGCTCGGATCTGACGGCCTACGGCGTCCAGACGCGATACCCGATGGGGCTAACGCTGGAGGAGCGCGACATGTCACAAGCCCTGAACGGCGCACGACAGATTCGGGATTGCGTTCTTGCTCTTGCGCCGGAACTAGGATAGGTCAAGCAGGCGCAAGGCTTACAGCGACCACGCATTGCGCCGCCTCATCGGCCCGTCCACTCCCAGTACCGCGGACGCATCTTCTTGCCGTCCATGGACTATGACCCCAAGACCGAAGAGATCATATCAACGCTCTCGCCCGCCTACTAAGTAGCTCCCAACAAGTCTTTGCGCGATGCGCCCGTTTGGCCCGTTCACCGCGTAAGCCAAACCAGAGCCGCTTTGGGTTCGATGATCTCGCGCAAGGCGCGGATGCGGTTTGCGGCCTCAACCTCAGGCAGATCCGGCACATCGGCAATGGTCCTCCCCCAACGCAGGGCCGCGTCAAAGTCGATGCAGCCGCGCCCAAACCTAGAATCCTCTACATGGGTCCTTTCGCTCGCTCGACGTCGGTATTGTCCCATTGTCCCGCGTACCATCTTGGTCCTCTCCCGTGTCTCTCCGTCTCTTCGCCGATGGCAGCCGCGGGCCTGCACTCTACGACCTATCCATTACCCACATCCATGGCAAGGCCTGGGCGCAACGTCTGCTTACGGGCCTCAAGGCATGGCTTGAAGCCCCTCTCCACGCCGAGGAACTCTGGGCCCGTGTTGACCTGTGGTAAGTTGATACGCTGCGATTCGCTGCGGATAGAGAAAGAAACGCCTCGATTCGCGGCACATTCCATTCAATCCCAAACGACCGTCCCCGAAAGGTCTCGATCGGCCGACCCGGCTTAGCCTAAGCAGCTCACAGTCAACGT
>DHON01000087.1:611-5966 GCA_002409965.1 Firmicutes bacterium UBA5389 | reverse complement strand
CGGAATCTATCCCATATTCCTTGGATAACCACTCGAGATAGCGCTCGTAAAGGTACCTCGTAGGCACACCGTGGCAAATGAGGTCGACGTAGGTAACGTCAGCTTTCTCCCCAAGAAGGTTCCTCGTCGCTGCCACCTGGCAAGGGGTACCCATGACGAGGACTGGTCCATCGTAGGCCTCTGAATCAGCGAGAACGTGCCCGACTTCAGACTGCATGTACTTGCTGCCAGCGAGAGACCCAAGTCCGTCCGTATCCTTGGGCTCCACGAGTCTGGCCACTGCGCCGCGCCCGACCTCGAAGGCACAGCCAAACACGGCATAGTTGACGTTCGACTCAGCCTTCGCTATGGCAGCGCCCGCACCGCCGCTAGAGGACTCGAGAAGTTGAGAGGAGTTCGCGCTCTTATAGGAGAAAAGCTTCCCATCCTCGATTGCGACGGAGGAGGAATTCTCAATGAATGGGCAAACCCTTCTGCACTTTCCACAGGACACGCATGCACCTTCGTCTATTTCCGCACGCCAGAACCCCTCGACGTCGAGCTTAACGTCGATGGCATCTACGGGGCACACAGCCTCACAGGCGGTACAGCCGCAACAAAGAGTGCAATCGTGACGGACGTTGTTCTTAACTGCGGAGGCTTTTGGCTCCATTTCGAGAGCATGTTTGAGCCAGGAGATCGACACCCCTCGTTCTTCGGCAAGCCTCTCGCTCGGTTCCTCCCAGTCGATGGGATTCGCGAGGGTCTCGTCACTCACGCCGCCCACCGCAAGTCTATCGCGAAGGCCCAATTTGTCGAGCAGGTTGTAGATACGCGAGTTCTGGTTAATTCTGCTCGTGCTCCTGAAGCGCTCGAAGGCGCAAAACTCCTTTTCGAGGTTCACAGAGAAAGCGATGCCATGGAAGGAGTCAGTGCACACGTATGTTGCGTTCGCAATGAGCGAAACGAACTCGCGCGGCCCCACTGGTTCAGTAACGCAACCCTCACGTCTCAGGTCACGCTGGAATATGGGAATAACACGGACAGAAAGCCCGAGCTGTTCCCCCAGCGCGTAAACTCGCCTCCATTGTGTCTCGTCATGGCCAAGCATGTAAGCGAGTAGGTAGGGTTTGTCAATATGAAGGCCGGACTCGATTGCCATCCGGGCCCATTCATCCCTATCGAGCAGCAACGTTGAATCGAGGACCGTAGCAACCTCTCTCCCCGTAAGCTCGGACACAATACGACTTCCGGGCTCCTCGCGAGTGGAGAGAGCATCCAATCTGCCGCATAGCTTGGCCATCTGTCTGGCGACATCGGATTCGTCGACGTTCGGCAGCCCTACGCTCGGAGCGTAGGCGACCTTTAAGCGGTCGCCTCCCACAAAATCAAGGAAGTAGTGAGGGTCGAAGTTCGGCGGTGACCATATCTGGTCGCTTCCACACACGAAGGTACCGTACGAGTCGTTGAGCCCCTCTAGCTCAGCCATAGTGGGGCAGGGTGCCGTCAGCGTGAGTTCCCCGCTGAGAAAGGTCTCGAAGAGACTCTCCCGGTCCTCGGAGCTATAAATCGGGCTGGAGGCAAAGTGCCCCCGAAACTTGCGAATCGCCTTCGAGGCAAGCCCTCCGATCGTAGGGCCTAATGGTCTCGACGTAGTACGAACTCCTCGAGGTAAGTAGTCGATGATGTCCACATCAGAGCCAAGCCCCCGCAGAGTCCGGCACAGGGCGACCGACTGCAATGCAGTACCATAGTTGTGGTAAGTGAACCACGTCATCAAAGCAACGCGATTATTAATAGATGGTTGTATTGAGGCCATCAGCACCCCTTCTCCAGCACGTTCGCAATGCGCTCGCTAGGGCATCCACCACCGCTGGAGTTGGAAGCGCAGGACACCTCAGCATGTTCGCTAACGTCCGACAGCAATCGCGGGAACTCGCAGAATATGATCTCCTCATCAATGTCGATTAGCTCAAGGTCACCTACTGTCGCACCCTCTGGATGCACCGTCAGCATATTAACGAACGGGCGCATCTTTAGCTCCCTGGCGCACGCTCCGAAGGCAACCATCGCTTTTTTTCATCATCGTTCGTACCTACCTCCCATCAAACATTCATTATTGCTTTCAACAAGAGCAAGAAGTCATGTAAGCGGTTGCAATTGCGCAACCTCGCTATCCTTTCGCGGCATGCAAAGGCGTTTTCCAGTACTTTCTTAGCAGCCGTCTCCTAGACGTAGAAGTTCGGCTAGTTCGAGTGCACAATCTCGAAATCGGGGTAATAACTTCTTCCGCGACTCGATGCAAGCACACTTATACTTACTCAATGAATTGTTCCAGCCCCTGTATGGTGGATGTCTTTGTGATGAGTTTATTCTCTTCTAGTCCTCATTTCTTTTTCGCAGGCCTAGTTTTCTCGCCAGTCTTTCCGTATCTGTGTACCTAATCACTGCAGCGAGCGCCGCAATCTTCGAAGCGGCCCCACGGATGTTATGATTGAGGAGCCAAGCTCTAACCTCGTGTTCAAATTTGTTCTCCTCAGTTAGCCAGCTCATGCTGAAGTGGTGTATCGATCTCGTGTTCTCAGTTATTTTGATAACCCCTGTTGCAAAGTCTTTCGGGTTAAAGTACTCGCTAGGATAGATGGTTATCCCGGCCACTTCTTGGATACCACATCTCTGTTGGAGGCCCAGTTTACTGAGCATCCTTGTAGTTCGTGCAACAATTGTAGTTTGATTGAAACTCCCGTCAGAATTGACAAAGTGCTCATTCTCGTATGACTCGAGGATGGATTTGAATAATCCAAGACCAGGGTTTGCCGCCAAACCAAGCCCAGGGGCGACAGTGCAATCAGTCTCACCCGACCAGTCTGTCTCAAAACCCATGAACGGCCCATGTTCCAAGATGTCTTCTATTGGCTTAATCAATTCCACGTCGGTGTCGAAATAAAGTCCCCCATATCGATACAGGATGTCAAGTCGTGCATAATCAGAAACGAAGGCCCACTTCTTAGCGTCATAGGCCTCTGACACATAGCCACAACACCTTACATCCCAGCTCGATTCGTCCCAACATACAACCTCATAGCCAGGTAAGAACTTCTTCCATGACTCAATGCAAGTTTGTTCCTTCTCGCCCAGAGGATTCCCGCCGAACCAGCAGTAGTGAATGATGTGGGGTATGCCGCTCATAGCATCACCAGCCTACTCCTGCCATCCTGCGATGATTCCATCCAGATGTTCGAGGAACTCCTGGTAGCTTGCAAATGGTCTCTCCGTAGCCTCGAAGAGCACAGCGCTCTTATCGTATGTGCCGCAGAGGCCGAGCATCCGCTCGTATGCATCGCACGACAGGTCCCCCGGTTCGCTTTCCTCGAAGAGCCAGAAGAACTCCGCGAAATCTCTCTCGGAGGTATTTCCCTCCGCCTACCTTCAGATGAGTTGCGGCGCCAACAGTCGTACAGGTCCGCTGCCTCATCTATCTGCGCTGTACGACGCTTCTCCAGGTAGTCGTCGATATCGCCTATCGAGCGCGCCGGATCACCCACGGCAACGCTGTTAGAGGGGGTATCGTGTGTTACGATGCTTTTTGCGCCGATGACTACATTATCGTCAATCTCCACGCCCTTGAGGATGGTCGAGTTCATTCTGCTAAACACATTGTCCCCGATACGCACGTGGCCGGCGCTGCCCATAACGTCTCCGCGCTTTCCTTTAAATACGCTCCAGTCATAGCCATGCGCGAGAATGGTCACGCCCTCGGTGATGGAAATGTTGTGCCCGATCTCTATCATCCAAGGGCGCGTGGTGTCGATCTCGCACTTCGTGGGAGCATAGATCACCTTATCATCCCCGATGGCCATACCCAGGGAACGCAGATGGGCGACGTACGACGCCGAGTTTGCCTTCGGCCCGTAGGCAAACTTCCGAATACTGCCCTTGAGGATCATGACGCAACCTCCATTTTTTCTGCTCTTATGCACCGGTCCCGATCTACTACCAGGGGCATCGCAAGGAATAGGAAGATGAGATAACCTCCCGGATCGACCGTGAGCACACAGTTGTACACGATGAGCATCAAGCAGGAGAGTGCCATAACAGCACCCATTTCCACAAGCATTCCGTCGGAACCCTCAAGCCCCTTTCGCAGGCGGAGCGCGCGCACGCCAAGAACGGCAAAGAACGTCGCATAGCAGACAAGACCAACATAGCCAGTTTCAAGATAGATCTGGGCGTCGGTAAACCAGGCCCAGTGCAGAATCTCACCCCAGGCCGCATAGAGGGGAGCCGCAAAGAACTGTGAGTACGTCCCTGCGCCAAATCCAAGACCAAATAGGTTGTCCGCCGTGTTGCCGATGAACATGCCTTGCAGCGTAGGGATTGCAGATAACCTGTTCAATCCACCGGCGTCACCATAGCTACCCTCACTCGACGATTCCAAGATGGTCTCGAGGTCGAAGAAGTCCTTCCAACCCGGCATGAATGTGTAAAAGAGTTGGACGGCCACATAGAGCCCCACCATGAGCAATATAGCAAGGAAGAGATTTTTGAGCGACGGTTTTGAGATGACTAGGTATATGGCAATAAGGAGCGCCAGCTGGATGAAGTAGAACTTGAGCTCGACAATGATCGCAATCCAGCAAGAACCGGCGACTACAAAAAGCAGCACGGGAAGTCTCACGACCTTCCTCCCGTAGCCGAACACCGCCAGGCAGGACATCTCGAGCAGCAGGATGTCGGTTGCCGCGTTCCCGCCAGAACCTGAGCCGAACAGGCCGTTCGCATTGTCCTGGCCATAGTGCAGTACCAGCGACTCGAACGAGCATATCGCAAGGTTCACAGTGAAAATGACAAAGAGAAGCTTGACGATCTGCTTCAAGTCCTCGGTGTCGAGCAGGCATGCACACGCGAGAAAGAACGCGAAGAACCTAAATACATTGCGAGCCTCCCACAGCACGAGTGTCGGACTCACCCCGTGAGCGAACGCTGAGAGCAGCGCCACGATGCCGAACAGTGTGATGGGTACAGGAACCCACCCCCACCTGACAGCTCGCAGCTTTTTTGACTTCAGGGAAAACAGCAGCGCAAGGATATTTATGAGGTCACCACCATACGAGAGCAACCGAGACATGCCGAGATCAGACTCGAGGTAAGGATACAGGCAGCACCAGACGATAAGAAGATACACGAGTCGCTTCGGCCTTATGCATGCCCATGCGACCACGGGCACGCCGATGGCGAGCCCTGCGGCTAGGTAGGGAGCTCCGGTAAAGTAGAAGCTGCCCAGAAGCAATATCACCAAAGTGGCGATTACGAGACCCTCGAGAAGGAATTCCCTCCGCTCAAACAGACTTCCAGAAGACATGCTACCACCCCCTC
>DHON01000087.1:0-336 GCA_002409965.1 Firmicutes bacterium UBA5389 | reverse complement strand
GGGTACGACTGGTTTCCAATGTCAGGGGCCTTAGGCATCGCATCGCTCCTTAATGCTTTGAGCAGAGCGTGAGCACGAGGTCGACTCGACGCCTTTGGACTGACCTGAGAAGCACATGCCTCTTCCAGCCGAAGTGTCTGGATCTGCATGCCCTGTCTGCCACCTCGTTGAATATCGGATCATCCGCCAGTCCCAGAATGAGTTTACGCTTGGTTCCCTTGGACTCGTTCGACCTAGCAAGTTCCTTGAGGGCAGCTATTGTGAACGAGACATAGGGAGCGCTCAGCCTCTCCTTCACTACGACGGGATAGTCGCACTTATTCACAAGCCGAACAC
>DHON01000038.1 GCA_002409965.1 Firmicutes bacterium UBA5389 | reverse complement strand
GGCCGTGTCCGTGTACCCCTGCAGGCGACTGACCGGCAAGCACAGCTGCTCGCCAAGCTCGGTGCAACCGTCAAGCAAGGCGCGGCCAGACTGTACGAGAAGCGTGAGCGCTGGTACCTGGCTCTTTCCGTCTCCGTCCAGGTGACGCCGTGCGTCGGGACGAAGGTAGCGGGAGTCGACTTGGGCCTTAGGAACTTGGCGGTGGTCAATTGCGAAGGCGAAACGTTGTTCTTCAGTGGAGACCGAGCCGCCTTCGTCCGCCGCAGGTTCAGCGCGTTGCGCCGTCGCATGGGTAAGGCCAAAGCTCTAGGCGCTATCCGCCGCATGAAGGACAAGGCTAACCTCGCAGGCATCAAAGTCGAATGGGTAGTCCCCTCGAACACGAGCCGGACCTGTCCAGCATGTGGCATCGCTGACCAAGCCAGCCGTAAGGGGATCCGCTTCAAGTGCATCGCTTGCGGCCACGCAGAGCACGCGGACTCCGTGGGCGCTGCAAACATCGCGAGAGCGATTAGCGGTCTGGCGGCAGCTTAGTCTGCCAGGACCGCCGCCTGGCACGGCAACCGCAAGGGAACGTAGCCGGGATGGGCCACTGACTTGGCCCCCATGGTAACATCGATGAAGCCTGAACGGAAACGGCCTGGGCCAAGATAGTTGCCGACCAGCCTGGGGAGCCTCCCAGGAATCCTCGGACTTCAGTCCGGGGAGGATGTCAATGGCGTCCTGAGTGGAACAGCTACGCAGAACCGCCGGCCAGTTTGCCGAGAACGAGCAGGACAAACAGACAGGCCGGGAGACAGACTGACGGATAAAGATGTTGAACGCCGCGGAAAGGTTCATCCCCAGCTCGTTGAAGAGTGCGTCAGCCTGCGCTTTGAGTTCCGAATCCATGCGGATGCTGATGTTCGCGGTGGTTCCAGCCACACAATCATCTCCTTTGTTCTCCCTGGGCGCCTTGCCGAAAAAGCAGCGAACGCGCTCTTTGCCCATCGCTAATGGAGGTTGTCCTTCGCCTCAGTGACGCGGTCGGTTGCTCGCCTGCAAATGGGACAGTTGAACCGAAAGCAGTCGAACCCCGACTTACATAGTGAACACGCTAAATGGGCGAAGGAATCGCCTGACGGCAGGAGAAAGCAGTCCAGTACGTGCACGATAGAGCGAGCGGGCCGCGCAAGGAACCTGGAGGCCGGGGCGATCGGGGGATGTGTGATGTGAAGACGCCTCGAAGCAGCCGTATTGGCGAAGATGCTGTGGTGAGGGCCGCGTACGGCGATGTGGACGCGTTTCGGGAGCTGTACGATGCGTATGCGGCCGATGTGTTCAGGTACGGGATGCTGCAAACCGACAGTCGCGAGGTCGCGGAGGATATCCTGCAGGAGACGATGATCGCGATATGGAGAGGAAGAGAGCGTCTTTCGTCGGTCGCAAACGTATGCTCGTGGGTGATGGCGATAGCGAGGAACAAGACCATCGACTATATCAGAGCAAAGCCCCCGACTGTGTCTATGAGCGACTTCGGAGATGCCTCGGAACCCGGCGCGGCGGGGGTTTCCACGCAAGCAAGCCGGCCGACCGGGCCGCTGGAGGACGCGATACCTGACCGGGTCGATCTCGCCGCAGCCCTGATCAAGCTTGACCTGGAGAAACGAGAGCTGCTCTACATGGTCTTCTACATGGACATGTCGTACAACGAGGTCGCCTCTGTGCTCGGAGTGCCGGCCGGCACTGTGAAGAGTCGGATGTACTTCGCTCGTCGTCAGCTACAGGAGATCCTGGAGAGGGGGTGCAGGTCGTGTCAGAGTTTAGGCCGGAGGGACGCGGATTGCGGGGACGCGAGTCATCAGGTTGTGAATCCATAGAGCAGTTGCTTCCTCTGGTGGTCAACGGCCGCCTGTCAGAGCAGGACGAAGCCAGGGTAGCGCTTCATCTGGCTTCCTGCGAAGCCTGCCAGGATGAGCTGGCCTGTCTGTTGCGGTTGGCGGAGTCGTTCAAGCACACGGTGGACGCCGGATGTTCGCCCGAACAAGGTCAGCTGGACGCGGTTTTTGCGAGTCTTCATACACGCTACTCGACGGATATGCCGCAGGCAACCGGCGGTCACAGCAGCGCCGACAGGTTCGCGGAACGCCGGGCAGTCCTGGTGGAGGCCGTGATAGATCAGCTGGCATCGCAATGCCCCGGGTTAGGCTGGATTCGCAGAGCATACCGCGTGTACCGGCGCCTGAGCGCGGTCGACTTTGCGCGTGATCTCAGGGTGGGGCCGATAACGATAGCATTCTAGCAACCAAAGGGGGTTTGAGCGCATGTCGGAAAACGAGATTCCGGTTAAGGAAATCAGCGAGTTGCTCGATGTGGTCAGCGAGAAGGTACCCAGGATGATGAAGGCGGTCAGAGAATCCTTCTTCTCGGCTGAGGCGGGCGCCGGCATCGGCGATGCTGTGGGAAGCTTCTACAAGTCTCTCATAGACAAAGGCATTCCCGATGCCAAGGCCTACGAATTGACGTTGGCCTTCCTCCGCCAGTTCGAGCGCTTCGCCGATGTAATGTCGATGGACGGCAAGAAACCCAAGGCCGAGAAGGAGTAACCTTGCGATTGGGGCCCTCAGCGCAGGGCCCATCGCGCTTTTGAGGAGGCGGCGCCCATGTCGCCGGGACAAACGATCTACGCAGTGGCGCGACTAGCGGCCGGGGCCCTCAGGATGCTGCCGATGCTGGTATGTGAGTCGGTCGCTCTCGCACTGGGCGCTAGGCGGTTTAGGCGATCAATGAAGAGCGCTATACTCGACCATGGCGTACCTGAGCAATACGCTGAAGAGCTCGCTGCACGGATGACCTGCCTGGGGCGGCGGGCCTGCCAGATGGGCGGTCACTCGATTCCGGACTCTTTCTGGCGCGATACGCTTCCTCGGCGCAGGAGAAGACAGTAGGGATTGCCTATGAGGAGGAAGGGCATGTGGATCCTTGAGCTTGGGTGTCCTGGTGTCCTCGATGCCGCGTCAGAACCATGAAGGTTCGTAGCCGCAGGCAACGGCGGTCTGCTCTACTTCCGAGTCTCCCATGTTCCGGGCCTGCTCTGCAAATCACCAATGATCTCGCTATGTACCTGACTCCAATCGACAGAATCGCCCGGGTGGGCATCCATCTGTTGGATACGCTCTCGAAGTATCTCCCGATGTCATTCGGGAACTGGAATTTGCTCAGCATCAATGGCTATTCGGTCCCAGAGAGACAGGACGTACTCTAGCTTTTCGGCCATTGGGATATCATCGAAACCAGGGGGCGGCAATGGCGGACGCATAGACACCGTACCTCCTTCTGACAGCCTGTGTAGTTACAGTATAGCATGTGCGGCTGCCGACTGTGGTCGGGGTCCTCAGGATGCTGCCAACGCCGGTATATGAGCTGGCCGCCTTTGCCTTGGACGCCAGACGGTTCAGGCGCACGATGAAGAGCGCAATGCTCGACCATGGCGTGCCTGAGCGATATGCTGAGGAGTTCGCGCCAAGCGCGGTCGATGTCCGCCTGCGGCAACTCGTGGTTCACCAGGCGCCCGGCCTGCTGATCATCGTAGGCCGACAGATAGAAATGCCCATGGCCGCCGAAGTTGCTTCCTCCGCCGCAGCAACCTGCGATGATGTCCGGCTGTTCGCATTCGGCCGTGGCGCCACCCCGATTAGCCCGGACACCTTTCTGCCCTGCGCCTCACCGATCCATTCGGCAGCTCCTTACGGCGTTGGGCTCGCTCGCGTTCTGCAGCGCGCGCGAGTTCCGGATTGGTTTTGCGTCCTGCGAGCGTGCGACTACCTGCCGGACTTGCTGGCTTCCTCGGCCTCCACAAGCCTGTAGTGCTTTTCGTCAAGCACGCGGACCTCGCCGTCATCGATGATGAACGAGAACAAGGCGATGACGTTGTCCTTCATGAACTGGGCCGCAATGGGCCTGCACGACACGTCCGGGAACTTGTGCTCGCACAACGCAAGATCCTGTTCGATTTGTACTATGCCTAAGCTCTCTCCTCGTGCCTTGGCTTGCACGGGGATGACGTAGTGACTGCCCCCACGTTCAATCCCAACATAGAGTTCGTCAGTCTCTACTTGCCCGAGCTCAGGCACGTGAGTTCTCAGATGGTTCTGCAACGAGTAGCAAGTAAGGCCAGTGAAGATGTCTATCAGGCGGTTGTACCGTACCTTTGCGAGAAGGGCTTGCTCGTCCTGGAGCGAGTATAGCTCCACAATGCCTGGCGTGGCATCCGGGACCTTTATCGCGTGGAGTATGCGCGACGGAGTCAGGTTGATCGTCCGCATCGTCTTTGTGGACTCCTCTTGTGTTGGACCTTACCAGGTTTCGCTTGATTGAATCGCCGCGCATACTCGTGACTTCAGTCGTGAGTAAGCGGCACCATATGTTGCGCAAGAACTATCAGAATAGCCTGCAATTGCCTGTACCCGTCCATATATATGTTATACT
>DHON01000042.1:11370-15305 GCA_002409965.1 Firmicutes bacterium UBA5389 | reverse complement strand
GGAAAACGCCGCTATCGCGGCTTAAAGCCTGTCAACGAAAATGGGGTAATTTCACCTCCCGCTCCACCACGAGAACCCTGTTGCCTCCTCGCGCCGCGCTGATGGCGGCCGAGGCGCCTGCCGTGCCACCGCCCACCACGACCGTGTCATACATGCCTATGACAGGCACCTCTGTCGATGCAAATCTACAGGTCTTCATGACTTGTCCCTTCCTGCACCCTTGCCTGCGCCGTTGCGGCAAGATGGGAGAACTCCTCTTCTGTCATGGTCCCGTCGCTTACGAGTACGAGATAGTCCGTGAGCTTTGGGTGGATGGGGCTGCCCGTGACCGTCTCCGCGAAGGTGTGTGCCGCGATCTCGCTCGCGGATCGCAACACCCTCGGGCGGGATCTCAGAAAACCCCGCACGCGAATGGGCCCGACCTCGTCCCCGGTACGCCTCCCCCCCGAGAACTCCAGGAAGTGGTAGAACTCGTGGGCGAGGTGGAGCCGTGCCACCCAATCGAGGTCGACATCGAGGCCATAGGTCGTGAGAACCTCCTGCTTGTGCAGGAGCTCGGCCATATGGAGCTCGACCCGGCAGGCATCGGGACCATAGAAGATCTGAGCTTGGATGCGAGACGCATGGTCCAGGCGGACGGTGTCGTCCTCGATGCGACGGATCACGACGCCCGCACGGACGAGGTCCGCCTCGGGGTCGCATCCCAGGTGCTGGGCGGCGCATGCTCTGCCGATGTCGATGCTGCGGCGTATGCTGCGGACGCGGTCTTCGGGGTCCAACCCAGGGAAGAGGGGATCCTCCATCAGGTCGAGCATGCCGAGGGCTTCTGCCGGTACGGAAATCATCGCTACGCCCTCGCTGCCACCGCGATGATGCGCTGGTCATCATCCGCAAACTCGAGCTCCATGTCGGCAAGACCCATGAGCTGCTCCTTGTTCTGCACGCCCGAGAGGTCGGACATCTTCTGTCCGAAGAACAGGAAGACCTTGGGCAGCGTCGCCCCGGCATCCGTGTATGTGGTCATGCCATCAACAAGCTCGGTGAACTCATGCGCGAGCTGCCCCTTTGTGAATACGAGCACCTTGGCGTCATCTCGTTGCAGACGGATGACGCCGTCATCGTCGAGCACCCGCACGACTCGCTTCGTGGACCTCATGAGACCGAAGAGCGTCTTCTTCTCGATCTCCGCCAGGTAGGTGTGCCACCTTCCTTCGGCGGCGACTGGTGTGACCGCGGATGCATCGATTCTGAGGGCATCGGCGACGACTGCCACGAGCTGCTCGTCGGTCTTGGCCGTCGAGGCCAGGTCTTTGGTGCGAAGCTCCGTGGCGCCCGTGGCGACCGCTCGGAGGATGTTTCTCTGGCTGTCGATCTCGACAGTGACATCGACGGTCCTTGCATCGGCGCCGGCCCTGGTGATGACTTCCGTCACGTCGTGGCGGATCTTGCGGATGTCTTCGTCGGTGGGGTTTGATACGTTGCGCTCGATTTGCTCGCGGACGAGGGCGAGTGCGACGCCGATGGTCGAGATGTATGGGGCATTCTTGGCGATGCGATGTTGGATGCCCATGCGCTTGCCAAGTGCGGGTGCTACGACGGATGCTGATCCGCCACCGCCGACAAGACGGATGATGTTGGGGTCGAGGTCGTAGTCGGCGATGAGGCTGTCCACGACGGCCTGGATCTTGGCCATGGCGATGTCCATGACCTGATGGCAGAGCTCGTTGACGCTGCTGCCGAGAAGCTCTGCAAGGGCGGCCCATGCCCGCCGCGCGGCCTCCACGTCGCCCGCGGCGTAGTCGTCGGCTGGGACGTAGCCGAGGACGTTGGCGGCCCCGGCGAGCGTGAGGGCGTAGCCTCTTCCGTTCGAGCAGGTCACGATGGCATAGTCGGGTTGGTCGTCCTCACGTGGGGCGATGAGCTCGACTTTCGGGTCGCAGATGTCGGCGGCATCCGCGAACACCTCGTATTCCCTGTCGGCGATATGTGCGGAACGCGGCCCGACATCGGCTATCACGCCGTCGCGCACCACGATCATTGACCCGCCGGCAATGCCAAGTGTGCGTACATCAAGCGAGGTGAGATAGAGCTTATGACCACCGACCTGAGCATTCTTGATCATTACCTTGCCATCCTTGATGGCGGAGATGTCAGTGGACGTCCCCCCCGCTTCGAGGAAGATGCCATCCGTGACTTTCTCGTACATGAGAGCGCCGGCGACGCCAGCGGCTAGGCCGGAGAGCATCGTGAGGATCGGGCGCTTGCGCACCTCGTCGATGCCCATGACGCCACCGTCGCAACGCATGATCATGAGAGGCTTCTCGATGCCGCTCGAGCGCACCGCCTCTTCCGTCATGTCTGCCGTCTCCATCATCTTTGGAATGAGAGCAGCGTTCACCGCGGCGGTTCTGGTGCGTGCCTGCAGGCCATAGAGCTGCGATATCTCATGGCCACCCGTGGCGACGGCACCCTCTTTCCTTGCGGCGTCGATGACACGGCGCTCGTTCGTCGGGTCATCGACCGAATAGCTCTCCGAGGCGACGATCACCTCGGCGCCGCGGGCTCGGAGTGCCGAGATGGCATCCCTGACGGAATTATCCGTAAGCCTTGATGAGTCTACGAACTCATGCTCCGTCTTGAGATACTTCCCGGGTGCAAGCTCGATGTCCCCGACCGTCGTCTCCTTGTCGGCACGGCCCGTAACGCCACCGGCGCCCATGCCGAGGATGCCGACCTTCGCCACGTCGCCTTCGAGCAGCGCGTTCGTGGCCTGGGTCGTCCCATGGGCGATGAAGACGACGTCCTTGGGCGAGATGTCGTTCTTACGCAGAACGTTTTCGATTGCCTGGACGATACCTGCGGCCACTCCTTGGGAGGCGTGATGGGTCGTGGGGACCTTTTCCTTCGCGATGATCTCGTACGTCTCGTCATCGAGGGCCACCGCGTCGGTAAAGGTCCCGCCGACGTCGATGCCTATCCTGATCTTTCTTGTCGTCATCAACATGCCTTCCGGACGGATCCTGCTCGTCCCCAAGGAGACGAGCAGGATGATGGGGGACGATTGCTGGGTCATCTAGAAGAGAGCGACCGCCGTGTAGGTGAGGATGCCCAATGCCATGACCATGGTGTAGGGGAGTGTCGACTTCAGGATGTCGTTCACGTCAACGTTTGCGTAGTCTGCCACGATGACGTTCTGCGTATTGGTGGGGTCGGAGACGCACTGGACGACGCTCGTCGAACGGAGCGCCATGCCGACGACTGGCGCGGAGAGCACACCTGCACCCACGAATATCTTCGCCAAGCCAGAGCCGAGGCCATACATGTTAAGCGGGCCTCGATACAGGGCGAGCGGCGAGAGGATCGTGAACACCGCCACGTACACGATTGGATTGGTCGGCAGGATCATGCTGAAAATCGGTTGCATGAGAGCAGAGGTTGCCTGAGCGGAGACCCCATTCAGCAGGATGCCAATGCCCATCATGAGTCCCACGACGCCGGCGATATCCTTGATGCCCTCGACCACGGAACTCGCGAGGACCTGCATGGCCTCTCGCGGACGAGTCACGAGCGCGGTCGCGATGATGGTGACGATGAGGCTCGTCTCGGCATTCCACTGGAGGAAGAACACGAGGACGATAGGTACGAGCGGCATGAACAAGGCCACCGGGTTGACCTTCTTGCCATCGTCAGACGACGTGGCCGGCATGGCCCAGGCGCTTGAGGCGGTCGTGCCTCTCACGTTGATGATCACGTAGGCGACGGTCACCACGGCGCAGATGACGCCCATGACGACGGACGTGGTCCTAATGACGCCCATATCCATGCCAATGGTGTCAACGTAGAGCTGGTATTGCGATACGTTGAACAGGAGGCCGATGTTAAGGCCAAGGAGCAGAAGGCTTGCTGCGACCACGGGGGCGATGCCTGCCGAGAGG
>DHON01000042.1:10809-11191 GCA_002409965.1 Firmicutes bacterium UBA5389 | reverse complement strand
GATGCCTGCCGAGAGGAACAACGGAATGGCAATCTGGGCGACCATGATCACGGGGCCGGCGCCGCTCATGGCGGTGAAGACCAGCGCCGTTGCCGCGGTGAGTGCAAGGGCGATCCATAAGGGCCTATCGCCCGCCATCTCCGCGGCCTTCCTGATGATGGCGTCGGAGATGCCCTCCTTCTGGATGACCTTGGCGAAGATGGCACCGAAAACCGTGACAGAGATGGTGCTCGCAAGCTTGACCGCGCCGGATGAGATCACGAAGGCCGTGATGGTCTGGGTCTGCGTGTCACTTGAGATGAACGGGACGCCTGCAATGGCGGCTATGAGCACGCCCATGCAGGGAAGCGCCAGGATGGCCGGCATCTTCTTCGTCATCATC
>DHON01000042.1:9907-10584 GCA_002409965.1 Firmicutes bacterium UBA5389 | reverse complement strand
TGCCAATGTTTCCTCCTTCAATCGGTGTTGTACAGCGCAAGGAAATGGGCGGCCGTTCCCGTGTCATAGGATGCATCCCACCGAGCGGCGGTCCATCGGAAAAATCGTTTCTTTCGCGAGCGTTTCGGAGGCGTTTCGCCGGTCAAAGCGATATGAAATCTGCAGGAGGCTGCGGTCGAATCCGATTGATTTTCGCCGTGCAAGGTGGATACTATCTCCTGAGAGATAGTCATCAGAACAAGGTCAGCCTTTCTCGAATTCATGCCTTGCGCATGTCAGAGGGACAAAAGCCAGAATCGATGAACGGTCGAGCGTAATAGTTCCATCACATTTCCTACACAGATGCGGGGAACGGGAACCAACCGGAAAGCGGGCAGTGAGGCATGACGCATCCTTACGTGGAAACTCGTCTTGCCATGAGCATGGGAACGCTCGGCAAAGCGTTTGAGTTTGCTGAGCGCACCCTTCCTGGTGGCATGGAACGCTTCTATCACCTCTTCGCGAAATCAGAGGTAGCCGCCTCGTTTACCGAGGGCGGGAACGGACCCGACATCGGCGTTTCGGGCATCGAGCTCGTCTTGAGCATATGTGAGAATGCGCGTGGCGAAGTGCTCGATGAGCTTCTCCAGGACTCGATCTCCCTCTCGAGGGGCGATTCCGTCCGCGCGCGTTGGATC
>DHON01000042.1:2691-9729 GCA_002409965.1 Firmicutes bacterium UBA5389 | reverse complement strand
GCGTTGGATCGGGCAGACCCTCGCTCGATACCAATGGGACAAGGGGCTTTCGTTCAGATCGATCGCGGTGTTCCTTGACGTCCAAGATCTCGAGCGTATCTACGCTGAACAGGGAGAGAGCGACTGGAAGGCCACTTCGGATGCCATCGAGCTCGTGCGCTGCATCTCAACAAGGTCGACACGCCTCAAGCGATTGAGGGTAGCGCGTGGTCTCACGCAGGCAGAGCTTTCACGGATGTCCGACGTGTCTCTTCGCTCAATCCAGCAATACGAGCAGCGCAAGAAGGACATCAACAAGGCCCAGGCGTTCTCCGTCTATAGGCTCGCCCGAGTGCTCGGTTGTCAGACGGAGGAGCTTCTGGAGCCCGATGGCACGACACGGGATACTGCTCGCATACGCACGAGCACGTCCCAGGGACTCGGATGAGGAACTGCGAAGCAAACAGCCATCTGGCTGTCCTCCGCCCATCGACGATGCACGCCTTCTGTACGCCTGAGAAGTAGTCGACAGCATCACCGAATGAGTACCTGGACATAAAACTCGTCTGTACGATCCGATTCATAATCTGACACGAGATTGCGGGCGCGCTGTGGGTTACGCAGCTGTTCGTTTCGAAGCCCATGCCGTTACGTACGTACGATGGTCTTCGCCAAGCGTTGTCTTCATCTGTAGTCTCACGTCCATGAAGCCCTTTCCCACATTTCTTCTCGCTGTCATATTCAGTTGAAGCGACCTTTGTCTGCCTCTACGTGCAAACTTCACGCCCCATGCCTTCCACGAGTATGGCCATCTCCTCGCCAGTCTTGATGCGCCTATCTTCATGGACGCGTACCGAAGAGGTGCTCTTGTCGGGAAAGAGAATTATCGTTTCACAGCTCTTGCCGGCTTTCTTGATGGCAGAGCAACCAACTGAAAGGAGCGCCTTCCCACCTTCCACGCGGCCTATCCCTCGCTCACGCGCGCAACGAAGGCCTCCAAACTCGACGGCGTCAATCTCCACGTAGAACAGAGTCTCAGACTCATCCTCCATGCGGATCCCAGCCGCACGAAGGATCTTGTACAACATCCCGATCGTACCATCTACTAGCGAGATGACTTCGCCCCCGTCGGAGGCTACCAAAAAGCCGAGTCCCATGATTTCTTGAGAGAACGCCTCATCGGAGCATGCAGAAAGGGGTCGCACGACGCCATCGGTGGGCACAGAAATGCTGATTCTCGAAGTTTGCTCCCCTCGTCACGAGAGGACAACTTCCCACTGTTCATCAAGCACGAAAATCGTACATTTATAATTAATATGTTATATCATCCTTGTCTTTCGGACGTAGCGGCGGTCGGATGCTTGATAATGTAATGAATGTGCATTGTCAGGTAGGCGATCTCGTCATCGTCGATATGTTGGCCGAGCCCCTCCGAGACGTGTTTCACGATTCCCTCGCTGAGAGTCCACTCCTCTGGATACTTGTCACGGACTACGTCTCGGAGCGCTCCGTCCATCTCGGGGATGGACTCACGCTGCTGAGCTCTCATCATAAAGAATTTGAGATGAGTGACGAGCCTCTGGTAGGCGAATGACTCCTCGTCGATGGGGCACGCGTAGTGGTCCTCGATCTTGTCGAGAGCCTCACGGATGAGCCTGGTAACGTTCATCGTTCCCTGCATGCCGCTCGGATACTCCGCATTGACGAAATGCAGTGCGATCGAAGCCGCCTCGTCATCGGGCAGTCCGACAGAGAATCGCTCGTCGATAAGGCCGATGGCCCACATCCCAACCCGAAACTCGTCGGCATAGAAAAGTCTCACATCGTAGAACAGTGGATTATCAACACTTGCGTCCTGTCTCGCACATCGAACGGCAAACGCAAGGTGGTCGGTGAGCGTGATATAGATGTTCTCGTTGAACGAATGGCTCAGGACCTCCTTGGCATGGTCGATGATGTCCGCCGAGGCAACGGCATATTCCATGGGAACATCCTTGAGCAGCTCCTGAAAGCGCTGCGAGGATCTTTGGTCATCGAGGCGAAAGACCTTCTCTACCCTCTCGGCTACGACGCGCCGACCGGGACGGGTGCGAAAACCTAAGCCTTTGCCCATCATCATGACCTCGTCGCCGTGCTCGTCACGAGCAGCAATGACATTGTTGTTTATGATGCGTACCACCCTTGCGCCATACATGCGAGGCACCGCCAATCGTCATTCACTCGATCATCCCAGAAGAGACGGTCAACCCGCCACGCCTGTCCCCGGACACCTCTTGGCGTCCGGGGACAGGGATAGTTTCTAGAGATCTTCCCCGTTCGAGGCGATGCACCGTTTGTACCACTCGAAGCTATCCTTCTTATATCGCCTGAGTGTACCTTCGCCAGCATCGTTGCGATCGACATAGATGAAACCGTACCGCTTTGACATCTGCCCGGTGCCCTCGCTCACGATGTCGATGGGGCTCCACATTGTATAGCCAAAGAGATCAACGCCGTTGCATATGGCCCTCTTCATGGCCTCGACGTGTGCCTTGAGGTACTCAATACGATAACTGTCGTGGACAGTCCCGTCGACCAGCGCCTCCTTGGTACCTAGGCCGTTCTCGGCCACGAAGATGGGCACCTGATAGCGATCGTAGAGCTCGTTCAACGCAAGGTAGAGCCCATCGGGGTCAATCGACCAACCGGACGCGGTCGTTTTGAGGTAGGGGTTCGTCTTGCCGGAGACAAGGATCGACTCGTTGCCACGCCGCCCCTTGTCGCCTGCCGCGACGCTGTCAGACGTGTTGGCGTCCTTTTGGACCGATTCTACGTAATCCTTACCTGCGATGCGAGAGCGATAATACGTGAAACTGAGGAAGTCGACCGTATTCTCGCAAATGATGTCCATGTCCTCTGGCTCGTATTCGATGGTGATGCCCCTCTTGGCAAAGTACTCCCACATATAGGAGGGGTAGTGGCCTCGCACCTGGACCTCGGGATAGTAATAGCACTTTTGCTTGAGAGCCTGGACTACTTCGGAGTCCTCGGGACTGCAGCTGAGGGGATACATCGTCTTGTATTCGATGACCGAGCCAATCCGGGCTGTCCGATCTGTCTCGTGGAGCAGTTTTGTCGCCAGCGCGCTGGCGACAAACTGATTGTGGGATGCCTGATAGCAAGTCTGCTCAAGTTCCGACCGCTCAGGGTCGATGCCCGCCGTGACCCACATCATCGGCTTGTTAATGTTGTTGCCGATCTCGTTGAATGTGAGCCAGTAGTCGATGACTCCTTTGTAACGGTTAAAGACAACCTTGCAGAATTTCATATAGAAGTCAATCATCGCGCGACTTGACCATCCACCATACTTCTCGGCAAGTGCAAGCGGCATCTCGTAGTGGGACAGTGTAATCATAATCTTCATGCCATGTGCTTTAAGCTCGGCGAAATAGCGGTCGTAGAACCTGAGACCCTCTTCGTTGGGCGCGTCTTCCTCACCTGTGGGAAATATGCGCGTCCAGGCAATCGAGGTGCGGAGGATGTTGAAGCCCATCTCCCCAAAGAGAGCGACGTCTTCTTGGTAGCGATGGTAGAAGTCGATTGCCTCGTGCGTCGGATAATATGCCGCATCATACTGCGGCCCCCCAAAGATGCCATGGGGCATGACATCGGCAACGGATGGGCCCTTGCCGCCCTCGTCCCACGCGCCCTCGCACTGATTGGCAGCCAGGGCACCGCCCCAGAGGAAGTTCTCAGGAAAGCCCACAGTCTTCTTATAGCTCAAGTTGTTCATGCCACGCCCCCATCTATCGGTGCCACGACATCGGTCTCCTGCGGCACGTCCACGTTTTCTTTGTTGATATCGACGCCAGACTCGTCAAAGCCGAAGACGAGGGTGAGACAAAACGCAGTCACAAACGCCGCAGCGATGGCGATGGAGATGGCAAGCATCGTGTCGCCGAAAATCGGAATGGCAAGGATACTCGAGTAGCCAAGAGTGTATGCCTTCGCGCCGAGCACCCCTGCTATGGTGCCGCCGACAAGGCCGCCAAGGCAGACGGCCCACATGGGCCTCTTCAGACGCACGTCGATACCATAGATGGCCGGCTCAGAAACGCCTGAAATGATAGCGCCGGTACCGGCGGCAATGGCATCGGACTTGATCTGCTTGCTCTTGGCCCGAAGCGCAACGCCAAAACACGCGCCACCCTCGGCTACGTTGTGCAAGACCCACGCAGGACGGAAGAAGTTGTCATATCCCAAGTTGGCGAGAAGCTGCGTCATGGGGGCGACGAAGAGCATGTTCATGCCACCCATGACGATAAACGGCCAGACTGCAGCGAGAATGCCGATGGTGACGCCACCGGTGATGGCATACAGCCCAGTGAAGAGGCCAACGACATAGGAGCCGATGTAAGTGCCAAGAGGAGCAAGGAGGAGCATGACGATGGGATAGGCGACCGCAAGCGTGCAGAGCGGTGCGAACACGGCACGGAGCAGGGATGGGATTACCTTGTAGAAGAATCTCTCGAGATACGAGAGAAGAATCGCCGAGAAGAGGGCTGGTAGAAGGGTGCCTGAATACTTTACGAGGGCCACAGGGATGCCGAACATATCCATGGGCTGTGTGCCACCGACAAGGGCAACGAAATTCGGATAGAGCAGCATGCACGCCATTGCGATTGCGAATGCAGGATTCGACTTGAGCGTCTTCGCGGCACCATAGGCCACAAGTACCGGCATGAAGTAGAAGGGCGCATCACCCAGATAGCCAAACATGACGTACGTACTTGTCGTCGCTGCCGCCGGGAACGCGAAAGAAATCAGACTGAGAACGACCTTTATCATGCCTGCGCCATAAAGCACTGTAATAAAGGGCGTGAGCGAGGCGGACAGGAAGCTGATAACCACGTTGAGATAATAAAGAGCATTCTTCTTTACGGGGGCCGAATCATCGCCGGGGAGATCTTCGGGATGGTACTCGTCGACATCTTCGCCCAGCTCAATATCGTAGTTTCTCGTAATCTCATCGAAGACGTCAAAAATAATTGGGCCCAAGACGACCTGGTACTGCCCGGCGCCGAGCACGACGCTGAGCACTCCTTGGACCTTCTTGAGGCCCTTGGTGTCCGCTTTGGCATTATCCTTCAGGATAAAGCGGAGACGTGTCACGCAGTGCGAGACGCTCTTGATGTTCTCAACTCCCCCAACCTTGTCGATGATGGTCGTGGCGAGTTGATCGTAATCAATTGATGCCATGGGTTCTCCTTTCGCGAATAACTAAGACTCCGTTCGTTGTCGTCTATGGCGAGAGCACAAACCGCAGATGTGCAGACCTCGCCAAACTGGCGTCTTGGTCTGCACCCATGAACCTCACCTCCACAAAAAGACAGGCAAGACCAAAACATACTTGTTCTGGTCTTGCCTGTCTTTAGCAGTAACAATCCAATGAGGGGTTTTACCTATATGCCCCTTTCCTATGCGGTTATGTAGTGATTTTAGCAAGGGACGACCTATAGAATCTATCTTTCATCCAGCCAGCGGTCCGAAATCAAAGACGAGTGGCGGCAAAGCGTCAGATGCTTCGGACAGTGACGAGCACTTCCAGCATAACAAGGCTGATCAGATTAGTGCCTCCCTCTCGAGGACTGGATCCTCTTCAGCGATTCTGAACATCGCGCCGCAGCCCCGTTCCCCCCTCGCCTTACCTGATCAGTCCCCATCCCAATTACTCCGACGATTCTGGTACTCTTTCGCAGCGACGCCCGCCGGCACAGGAAGTGAGACGACAAACCGCATGATAACGCCAATGGTATCGAGCTCAATGAGGGCGACAAAGCCGAACAGTAACGTCTCTCACTTTGTGTTTGAAATGTTTATTTGTTTTCGTCACCAAGGATAACGAAGGTTGCTTGGGACTGTTATTGAACCATGCGTGCACCCATGAGCTCGCATTGGATGGGCCAACATTTCTTGAGCACACTCTTGAGTATCTTCACGCACCTTGACGCTCGAGGTCGCAAGGACCCATATGTCCGAGGGTGGAGTGCATGCGCTTCGTACCGTGACAGAGCTCGATGTGCTTGAATGCCTCCCGTCTGGCCTCCTCCTGATCCTCGTACGCCTGCCTCTTGACGGGTTCCGTCCTCGGCGTCTCGAAGAACGACTCTGCGGCCACATCGTCCGTCGTAGGGATTGCCCGGACGCGGGACCAACCGTGTGACACCGTGGCACTCGAGTGCCTTCCGAGACGCACTGATCTTTCCCTGACAAAGTACTACGGAAGAAGTATCCGTTCTTATCATCGTAGGCTCTGTTAGCCCACTAATGACATCTGTTGATTGGGCTCTGAATGGAATGGATAGGGAGTCTTGGCGTACCTTCGCCATGTCCTTGCGTACGATCCAACGCCGGGCTGTTCGAGCAGGAGGTCCATGCGCCCTCGCGAGCGTCGAGCCTCGAGTGTCCACTCGAGCCACATTAGGTAGCCGTGGAGTCTTCTGGTCGAGACCCCACGGAACGGTGCGAGGAAGTGCGAGAGGACCGAGTGGAGCACATCCGCCCTGTCAAGAGACGCATGGCTACCGCCTGATGCGAATCTCTCATACATGCGAACACCCATCTCGGCCAGCACCTTGACGTATCCCGAGAGCCTGTCGGTGGAGACGACCGTTCCTCGGAGCGCACATCTGGCAAGTCCGGCCCTGCATGCCGAGACGCCGGTCTTGCCCAGGCACACCTCCTGCGGGAACACGTCGCCCCTCGCGTTCACGCACGTCATGATGCTCACCTTGTCCCTACATATGCCCCACATCGTATCATGGGGAAACTTCGTTCATTACACAACCAACTCGGTAAGCCAAGCGTCGCGTTATAGGCAGGGCCCGTGACGCTCTTCAACCAATAAGTACCAATACATGAGCCGAGCAACGGCCATAATTGAACCAGATAAAAGCTGAGGAGACATCCAGACCATGCATTTCGATGACATCGATATCCCAGACACGCTGATTCGCGCGGCACAAAAAGGGCAGCTCGTCATCTTCGCCGGTGCTGGCGTGTCGAAGCAGGAGCCAACCT
>DHON01000042.1:2320-2521 GCA_002409965.1 Firmicutes bacterium UBA5389 | reverse complement strand
AGCACCGGCGAAGATGACGAGCTGGTGACTAAGATCAGGGACATTGTTGACCCTGGGCACCATCTCAAAGATAGAAAGAGAAGACAAGACGGGGAAGGGTATGAAGAGGGCCCTGAACGATATCTCGGATACCTAGCCTCGCATGCCAATTCCGGCAGCAAGCAAGTTCGTTCGGCGTGTGCGAGGCTGTTGGGAGGGGAA
>DHON01000042.1:1512-2179 GCA_002409965.1 Firmicutes bacterium UBA5389 | reverse complement strand
GTTGGGAGGGGAGCGGGAGCCCTCGGAGCTCCACAGGAACATCCTCTCGCTGTTCGGCAATCCGGAATCGCTCCGCGTGGTGACGACTAACTTCGATTCCTGCTTCGAGAGCGCCGCAGGTGGAATGGGGATGTCGCCTAGGATCTACATCTCCCCCGCCCTTCCCCTCGGGAACGACTTCTCAGGCCTGATACACTTGCACGGCTCGACCGTAGACCCGAATAGCCAGATTCTTACCGATGTCGACTTCGGCCGGGCATACATAACCGATGGATGGGCGTCCCACTTCCTCGTGAGGATGTTCTCGACCTACAAGACGCTCTTCATCGGGTACAGCTGCGGCGACATGCTGGTCGATTACCTCACCCGTTCCCTGTCTGCAGACATGGCGGAGAACGCCTTCGCTCTCGACAGGAGCGATGATGGCCTGTCCGATTGGGAGAGCAGAGGCGTAACTCCAATCATGTTCTCTGACTATAAAGAACTCCCTGTGCTGTTCGACCGATGGTCCTCATACACGGCGATGTCGCTCTATGAGAGGTCGAGCGCCATCGAGGGCCTGACGTCGGAACCCATGGGACCGGCGGGGCTCCCACGAGATAGCGAGGAGATTCTCCTCGACTCGCTCGGAAGCGAGAACGAAAGGCGGAGGACGGCCTGTATCCGT
>DHON01000042.1:0-1324 GCA_002409965.1 Firmicutes bacterium UBA5389 | reverse complement strand
TCTGCGACCATGCTACGGGCGCCGGGTGGCTGGGATGGGCCTACGAACATGGTCTGCTCGAGTGTCTGTTCAGCGATTGTACTGAGAGCCAGCAGAACCTCATGCTCGAGTGGGCCACGACGTTCTCATGCACTGATTACGGGGCGCTCGAATCCATAGCCCTGAGACGAGGCGTCAACAGCCTCTCCCAACGAACCTGCGCTTACATCATTAGGGAGCTGAGCAACAAGAAGGCCCCAAAGGAATGTGTCGCCTCTTGGCTACCCTTCCTCGAGAACAAGGTAACCGAACATGACTGTCGAAACGTCGTTGGACTCATGGAGGAGCAGGATGACGATCGCGTGGCCCTCGGACTGGCAAGGCTGCTTCTGACGATCTCCCCGAACGTCTCAACGGACTATGATGCGACGCGGAAAGTCGGCCCCATGCTCCCCTTGGGGCAGTGGTTTCCTGCCGAGCGCCTTGAGGAAAGAATGGCAAGCCTGGCGAAGCCGGAGAGACGCAGCCTTTGGAATCTCTGCTGTGAAGGGATCGAACGTGCCGACGATATCACCACCGGGTATGGCACGGGGTCGGACGTCTATTCCGCACTCCTCCGAGCGACAATCGAAGAAGATGACGAGGCGGATGGGGACAGACCAGACCAAACGGGAATCGGAACGCTCGTCGACGTTGCCCGCGAGACCGGCCTCAAACTCCTCGAAGAAGTCCCGAAAGATGCCGAGGCGCTGGTCAAGCGGTGCCTCTCCTCGCACAGCGAGCTCATGGTGAGGCTCGGGATCTACTTGCTCTACAAGTCGGACCTTCCTGCGGCGGACAAGCTCGGATACGTCATCAGCGATGACCTGTTGGGAAACATCATGCTCAGGCACGAGGCGTTCCTGCTCCTCTCCGACGCGTACCCCGCCATCGCCAAGGATGAGAAGGAGGACTTCATCTCCTACGTCGACAGCGTTTCTTCCAGGGGAGGAGACGAGCGAACCAACGCCTACGAGCGCTTCAACGCCTACTCCTGGCTGCTACGCACGGTCCCCGACGACGCGCAGCTCCTCGAACAGGTTGGGAGGATCAAGCAGGACCATCCTGACTTCGAAGAGCGCTCGCACCCGGACCGAATCGTAGGGCCCGTCGAGACCCTCGTGGTCGGCAGCGGCCCAGCTCTCAATGTGGAAGAGTTCACGTTTTCAGCCGTGCAACTCGTTGCCGACGGGAAACCGAGCGCCGACTGGACACAGAAAGACCGGGTCGTGGCATCCGTACAAAAGTATCCAGAGAAGACTCTGGCTATGCTAAGGGAGCATATCGGAAGCCCCGACACAACAGA
>DHON01000037.1 GCA_002409965.1 Firmicutes bacterium UBA5389 | reverse complement strand
TGTCATTGCTCACGCTCTCTGTCCTCATGATTCTCAGATTGAGTGTCATCGAGTTCAGGCCATGGACAGTGAGCAGAAATGAATCGGCTGCAGGCTTTGGGAATGAGTACGAATGTGGCCGCAGCGAAGCGCGAGACGCAACGATGCGGCCGGTTTGTCATCTGTACTCGTTCTCCAGGACTACCTTGACGGCGTGGTCATCCACCAGTTTGGCGCCTGTGCTCATGGCGTGGAGCAGGCAACAACTGCAGAGAGATCCTATCGCCCTTGCGGCGCCTTGCGTGGCCTCGTGAATCGCTTTCACGGCCTCCTCGGTGAACAAGGCGGCGCTCACCCCGGCTACCCTTAGGTGATGCGATATGTATTGGGCCGTTTCGTCCGGCTCGAAGTAGGGCAGATGGTACCGAACATTAACCCTCTGCGCTATGGCCAGAAGCGACGGCCTGGAGAGAGCGGACAAGAGTTCGGTTTGCCCGATCAATACGAGGCTCATGGGGGAGTAGCTGTCCATCCTGAAGTTGGTCAGGAAGCGGATCTCTTCAAGCATCTGATGGCTCAACAGGTGCGCCTCGTCGATGATCACCACCGGAATCTTGCCCTGGCCTTCCGCCATGTCGATCAGGAGCGCGTTCAACTGCCGTTTTGCGTCCCCGCGGTAGAACCTCGGTTTGACCCCAAGTTGGTGAAGACACTCCCAGTAGAGGTTCCTCGGGGTGAGCTCCGAATCGTGCAGATAGAGCGGCTTGTACTTGGCTTGCGGAAGCTCCTCGACGAACCATCGGGCGATGGTGGTCTTGCCCGCCCCCACGCTGCCCGTGAACACTCCGAATAGCCTCCTGGACGCCACGTAGTTAAGCCTTGAGCGCATCTCCTTCGCCCCGGGAAGATCGAGCAGATCCCGGGGCCTAAGATCGCGACTGAACGGAGAACGCGAGAAACCGAAGTACTGCTCAAACATCGCGTTCGCCCTCCAGGTTGCAGAAGGATATCGCTCCCAGCCTGCGTTTGAACCTGCGCTGTTGCTGCCTCGCCATCAACTCGTCGAAGCTGACCTTCTCGGTCTCTGGAGTGCACACAGGCTCGCGACTACGGCTCTGGACGGCAACCTCTATCGGCTTCGCTTCCGCCACGCGTTCGCCTTTGTGAAATGCGTCAATTCGGCTAAGGTCGGAAGGGTCGTAGCGGAGCAACACTTTTCTATCGGCGTATTCGACCCCTACGCTGTACAGCTGGCCCCGGAACGAAATGCAGCCGGTGTGGTCGACTTTGCGCTCTGCGGAATGCAGAAAGGCCTCGGTTATCGCCTCGGGAGTCTCGATGCGCACCTCGCCGATGCCCGCCTGCCACGCCTCAAGCGGCGACTTTCCGCCTAGGGATGAATGAGGCCTTCTATGGTAAAACTCCTCGAGCCACACCCAGAACCGATCGTTGAGCTCTTGAAGCGAAAACGCGGGAGATACCCTGAGCTCCTGGATGAACGAGGAATCCGCGAACCCTATCCATCTCTCAATTTTTCCCTTTCCTTGGGGGCTGTAGGGTGCAGCCGTTAGGTGCCGAACGCCCAGCGTGGCGCATGCTACGCGGAATACGTGCGACACGAACACCTTCCCGTTATCTACGAAGACCGCCTCGGGTACGCCGCGTTTCACAATCCCCTGTCTCACGCAGCTTTCCAGGCTGTGGCCCTTTTGGTCGAAGTAGAACTCTGCATGGGGGATCAGCCTCGAGCAGTCGTCGATGAAGGCGAAGAGATAGGTGCGCCTGGGCTTGCCCGATGCATCCGGCACGTACGGCCCGTACTTGATGTCGCCTTGCCACAACTGGTTGGGCCGCTCCTTGACGAACCTGCGGGTTCCCTTCGGCGTCCGCTTAGGGATATCCATCATCCCGGCTTCTTTCAGATGGCGGCCGAGAGTGGATCTGGCAACTTCGCCGGGCTCTACGGTTCCTTCGGCCGTCATGATGTCGATGATCTGCCTGACGCTGCGCCCGGGCAACTCCTCCTTGAGCTCTATCGCACGCTGAAGCACATTGGATCTTAGGGCCCTTGCGTATCCGGTATCGGACCTCTCTTTCCTATACAGCCCTTCAAGCCCCTCATCCCGGTAGGCCGCCGCCCATCGCCTCAGAGTGCGCATCGATACGTTCGGCACGCTGGACGACATGTTTCTAGCCCTCATCTCGCGGATCTCGGTCCATGCTTCCGACGCTTCTTCCCGGCTCATGCCCGACTTCGCGGCCGGGGCAACAGCCGTATACCTTTCCAGAGCCTGTTTTGTTCGATCATCTTCCTTTTTCATCTTCGTCCCTCCCCGGTCTATCGTCTCATCAAGCATATCCCGGAGAGGCTCGGCCAGGGAGGTCCATCTCGTGGCGGTCAGAGCAATGGGACGCTCCAGGGCACATGGCCCTCGCTTTTCGCGTAACACAACAGGACGTTCGTCCGACTTGACACCAACTTGCATTTGGCCTTGAAACCCAACGCCCGGCTCGCTCTCCCGACCAGCTCAGCCAGCGTTTCTCGCGCCTCGGCCGCCTTCTGGCGGCAGGCGACCAGAATCGCCCGCATGGCCGCCGCGATTCTTGCCTCTTTGGCTTTGAACGCCCGAATCCACCTGCCCAGAGTCGTGCGGGGCACACCCAACTCTTTCGATATTTCACTTACGTGTTTTCCTCTCTTGCGCTCTTGCACCGCTTTCTCCCGGATCCATTGCGGGTAGGGACTCCGTGGGGCCAGCGCCGAAGGGATCAAGGAATGCGAGCGTGCACACCGTGGGCACTCAGCCCGCACCATACGGACCTGCGCTGTGTCGGGACCCTCGGCAACCCAGAGGTTCCGACCATAGCCCCCTCTCAACGTCATGGGCCCCCCGCACTCGGGACACCTCACCAGGCCTTCCTGCACCCCGCGACGCAGCAGCTCAATCACATCTTCGCCGTAACACTTGCAATCCGCGCAGCAATCAAGTACGATCAAGACGCGAATGGGGGATGGAGCGGCTACCGGGGAGAGGCTAGCACCTCATCGATCCGGTGCCCTTCATCTCTCTCCTTTCATGTGATGCCTCTCTCTTCGACAGGCCTCCCTCCGTTCTCCTCCCAAGAGGCCGTACAATTCAACCAGAACGCCTTAACATACTGTCAATTACCGTGAGCAGGGACAGGATTGGGCCCTCTGCAAGCGGTAACCGTCAAATGGGAGCTCATCAGGTGGAACGAGGGGCGCCACCGGGGGCGTCGCCCAGCGCCTAGGATCAAGCACGTCTAGCAGGCCCAAAAAGCCGGACGGAGCCCTGGGTGATTTGCCTCTGACCGCATCTGCGTTGTCCGCGCATGACTGCGCAATCGCGCGCACCATCGCCACCTGGGCCTCTCGGTCGGCCTCGGAAAAGCCAGCGCAAGACTGTAGTTCCGTCACTCTGCTTGACCACTGAGTGATAACGGTTTGGTTGATCGTCAAAGCACCGGCGGCAAACTCATCAATAGCGATCTGAGCTGCATCTGCAGCTGCCCTCAGCCATTCGCTGGACTCGTCGCATATCTCCTTAGCCGATTCAACTATGCGATTGGCTTTGTGGGTGAGCTTTCCGGCCTGAAGAACCTTCCAGCGCCTCATGATCCCGAGCAAATCCATAGGCATTCGACCACCTCCAATATGCTGGTCCAACGGCGTCCAGCTGGGGCGTGCGATCTCCCATAGTGGGGACGAAGTGAGCCAGAATGTGCTTGCCTGCGGAAAGCGGGTGGACGAGAGACTAACACTACTAGTATTAGGCGTCAGTCTGTCATGTCCTTCCCAATCCCACCTGACTCGAGAACTGCGTTTTCAATTGGGGCCCGGTGCCCTCAATCGCCTCTTCCCTCGGGTCGTCCGCTCGGTCCACGTATACGCGTCCACGTACATGTTGAGCTAGATGCTAGTTCATGAGCTGCGAGCCGGGTAAGCACAGCCACGCTTTCTTCCGGAGAGCAACCATAGACATCGGCTAGGAGCCGAAGCGCTTCGATTCTGCCAAGCTTCAGTGTATCGTCATGGGAGCCTCGGCAGGAAGACCATGACTTCTCAAACGTCTCTGATCAGCTCGCTGCCCAACGGCCTAGTACTAGGTAGTGCATTCCTTCTTAGCCCATGAAGGATAAAGCCAATAATTGCAGGATCATCCACTTGATCCACACTCGACATGGGTATCTATAGAATGCTGGATGGGTGATGACATGTTGGAAATGGACCAAGCCGGTCTGGATGACATCGTCAAGTACATTGCTGGGTTCGGCAGAGGCATTGTCGAGCATGCCCGCAAGCTGGAAGACCTACAGCAGCAAGTTGATGCCAGGTTCGCTGCGCTAGAGAACCTGGTAGGCAGAGCCGCGGACTCGGTCGGGACCCCTTGTTTGACCGAAGTGGGCAAAGCCGAGTACCCTGGGCATGCTCTGCGCAAGATCGTAGGTTCATGGCCCATCTCGTGTGCTATTCACTGCCTGACTCCCATCGAATGCTCGAGCAATGAATGACCTTCCGACCTCGAAGACCCATCGCATTGAATGAAACAGACGGAATGCATGGCTGTCAGGATTCAATTCAACATAGTGCTAGCAGGGACTTAGCCGTGCGATTGAATGATGATTGCTTAGTTCATTCGGTTTAGTTGATGCAATCAGTCGTCTTCAGTGGGGTACCACCTCGCATTTCTCGTTACACCCATCGAATGTATCTTGCCTTCTGATCTCAACTCAATCAGCAAGGAGGAAATGCTTCCACGTGTCAGTGAGGGGAGCACCTGCCTTAGCTCACTGAATCTTGTACCTGTACTGCCGTTGTCGATTATGTGCTTCAGCAATAGCGCCTTGTTTGTCGCACGATCCAATCCTCTCTTTCGGGTGTACTCGCCCTTCTTGTTCATATGGGTGTAGAGACTTCTAGAGAGTATGTACTTGGTTCCGCGACCGACGCCAACTCGTTCCACTATACCCATGCCCGCCAATCGCTTGATACGCCCAGTCAGTTCAGCGGGAATGCGCTCTTCCCGGCTAATCAAGTGAAGAATCCACAAGTCTTCCGGCGAGAATGATTGAAGTCGACTAGTACCCACAGCCCCTAGGAAAGACAAGAACTGCGGGTTTTGTACCTCTCCGTGCAAAGTGACACTCACCTGATGCTCATCAGTCCCACGAAAATCCGGAATCAGTTTGCCCTGTTTAATCAGTTCTTCAAATACTAGGTCCACACCCTGGCCCGAACGTTCCACTAGTCCACACCTGGATAGCGTCTCCGAGATCAGCCTATTGCGAGGTACCTGCCTCCAGAGAATGTTGTCCGCCGTCACCCCAGCTGGAAAACCGCCCGGGCTCGCAATCTCCATTCGTCGGGGATACAGCCTCAAAAACACGGATCCAGGTAGACGGTACTCACGATGGCTTATCGCGTTAAGCACAACTTCCCTTACGGCCCTGATGCTGTAGGTAGGAACGTCAAATACGGCAAGTCCAACCTGAAAGTGCTGAATATCGTTTCTTGCCTGAACTAGGTTCAGGAGGTCTTCCTGAAACAGCAAGAAACCTTCACGGAACTCTTCCCTCTGCTGGTATTCGATGCTTGATTCACTCGACCGATATTCAAACACCAGCTCGGACTGGGGTAGGTACCTGCGTACGGCAGCCGCCGTTCCCAGCAAGACAAGCGATGCATGGCAGGGTCGCCCATCTATCAACAGCCCAGCATCCATCAGAAGCTGTTCGTCGGTTAGGTGCGCGAGCCTTTCATTCCCCGATTTTCGCATCCATAGTTCCCGTAACGAATTGATAGCGGCAGGGTCCAGATGCGATGATGATGCCCCATCATAGACTGTAGACGAATAGTCAAGGACGGCTTCATTGAGTACAACCCTAAGCCTGTCAGGCGTCATGGGCACAAGTGATTCCCCCGACCTCATCCAGTATGCGCCCCTGTACTGAACCGGGCACCCTGTCATTCGCGGTGGGACGGCGAATACGACCACCCTTCCATTGCTATGAGTGTACTCAATAGCATTGATGCGCATTCCGAGTTCCTGCAGAAGTCCGTGCTTGGTGCGGCTAAAGTCGGGGAAAGCTTGGGTCCCGACTACGGTTCTGGGGCGTTTGTCCGACACTCCTAGGACTATTTTGCCGCCTCCCTCGTTGGCTATTGCTGAGCAGTACTTCGCCAGCCGCCCGAAATCGAAATCCTTCTTCGCCTCCTTGAACTCTAGCCTCTCGCCCTCGGGTTCCGCAATCAGGCTATCCAGAGCCGTATCCATCTGGCCACCCCCAGTCCTGCCACTCCGGCTCCAACATCGCCGTATCTCGCATCCCGCCCCCTTTATTCGCTACATCTCGATGGTTTCCCTTGCATCAGTGCTTTTCACGGCAATCGAGGGTACTGTTGCCTGCTGTCACGAAGCTGACGGTCGGCTCTGGCGATCCACTGTGCCTCTCTGTGCTGCGGATGACTAATGATACCCATACGGCCATAGATGCCACAGACGCTTGACATGCCTGCATATGTAGCCATGGACAAGTATGCATCACCTTGAGGTAATGATAGAGAGATTGCTCGCTTACTCAGCTTCGCCCTCTATCATATCCAACAGGCTATCAATCCACTTGTCTGCCAGGGCATCTACCAGGTCGTCGATGCCGATGACAGCCTTCCCCTTGCGTCTTTTGTCCCGGCCCATCGTCAGTGTCCCTTCCATTCTCCGGCCTTTGTCCCAGGTTCTCAGTGTGGCCTCCATCTCGAGTACACACACATCGTCTCTGTCCAGCAGCTCGACATCTGCCAATGCCTTTATCAAACAATCACAACTGAACACTGAAGGCGCGTCTTCAGAGTAGACCATGACATCGGCTCCTCGCTGATGCAATGCAATAGCGCCGTCCCGGAATCGAACATATGCGTTGCCAGTGGATTCGCATCGGCCCTTCGGGTTACCAGGTCAGCGCCATTCCTCAGTCTCCAGAGTACATGGACACTCCCGGAGTCGAGACCAACGTCTTCCCACTTTGATGGGAATGACTGCTCCAACATGAAGTGAACCCTTGGGGCCTGCGCAATACCCAGCTTGTCAGGTAGAAGCTCAAACTGCATATCACGCGCCACACTGTCCGCAACGACCGGCTCGAGTCTGTCAACGACCAGTCCATAGAGGCGGTCTGTCCGCATTCCTCGCGCGCCGATCAAGAGCATGTCCACGTCCGAATCCGAACGCTCCTCGCCGCGCGCGACGGACCCGAACAGCACCACACCCGCCAGACCGACCACAGGCGACAAGTACTCAGCTACTGCAAGAGCGGTTCTATAGTGAAGTCCCTGCTCATGAATGGGCCTATCCGAAGGTGGAACACTAGCTAATAGGCGACGAGCCCACTTAGCGCTGCGCCTTACGGCCGCATGAGTCACAGCCCGCAGTGCTTTCAGCTCTGCAACAGAGCGACCGAACACAAGGTGATCACAGGATTCCCTCGGATGATCAATGTGCTGTAGAACGGCTAAGTACAGTATCCCGAAAGAAGGCGATCTGGTCAAATTGGTGCATCATGGGGGGGTATGCAGGAGAGAATAGGTGACGGGCGGTTGAGTGGCGTCAAAGCATCTTGTAGGCTGCCCAAACAGGATGAAGCACGGCCGTGGGGAGTCGCATGGGGCGCAGAGCTTCCGCGGATGCGGAGCACCTACCGGAAGAGCCGGGGTGCATGAGGCGGCTAGCGGAGAGCCGGCTCTGGCCGAGGAGATCGAGAAAGAACTGTGCGGAGAAGAACAAGAACCTTCGGAATGACCCAGTCACAGCTGAAGAGAATGCCGCGGGAAAGTCACATACTCTGTCCCTCCGACAGCGCTGAAAGGCCCCTGATGAGTCGCTCAGCATGCGGGCACGACTGTGTCACCGACAGGGTCCGTCAGGGCTAACAGATCAAAGGCGTGTCGCGCCTTATCATATTTGCCCTTGATTCTGCAGTGCCGGGTTGCGTCGTAGAGCGCCTTAAGTACGTCGTCCTTCGATATGCCCTCAATCGAAGTCTGCCCTGGTAGCGCCTTGGCATTGAACCCTTGGCCGAAGAAGGACTCCAGAACCGATCTATCAGCCACGAACCATGCTTCCATACACTGTACCATCAGAAAGACGTGATCGACACTCGCGCCGTCTGGCTGCGACCAGTTGTCGCTCCTGCGAAGGTGATCCCAGGGGGTACAATCATCTTTGACGCGTGCCTCACTGTCTACGAGAAGAACTGGCAGTTTGCCGCTCTTCGCTGCAGAACGCAACGCAGTGCAGAAGTCCGAATACGTATCCTGTCGACTACCGCACGCCACCACACGCGGCATGCGACCGCGCAGACCCGCGCGCTGGAAAAACTCGCTGAACCCCCGGCGACACCGGGTACGCAACTCGCTTGTCGTGCCGCCCCCCTCAACATACACCACAACATTCACCATCTGTTGGCCCCCAGTTCACCGCGGCGCCAAAGCTGACCGAGTGAGTACTTGTGCAACCACTCACTGAGAGATTCTTCGTCTAGTCGACGCATAACCGTTGATCCTCTCACCTTCTCGCACACGAGTACCGACTCAGGAGCGACCGTGAATGCGTCGACCAGTGCGTCAGAGTGAGTTGTGATGACTATCTGTGTGCGCTCAGAAGCCCTGACCAGCATATCGGCAAGCGTCGGAAGCACATCAGGGTGCAACCCAAGCTCAGGTTCCTCTATGCACACTAACGGAGGCGGAGACGGATCGCATAGGACTGCCAGCAAGCACAGGTATCGAAGCGTTCCGTCAGACAGCCGCGTCGCCGGGACTACAATGTTGCCTTCCTGGAAGACTACCTGGACGGTTCCGCCCTCAACAATCACATCGAAATCGGTCACGTCTTCGTACAGGGCCTTAAGGGCGTTGAGCAGTTCGCGCTTAACTGAGGGCTCGCGTCGAAGCCTGTTCAGTATCAGTCCCAGGTTTCTAGCGTCCTCGTCCAGCACATCGTTTGGCAGGTCCGCCTTCTGAGGCATACGCGGGAGCGTATAGCGCCCGAATGACCATTCCCGGTACAGGCGTATTCTCGCAAACGTTTCTCCCAGGTACGTCAACTCGGGGTACTGATCGGGATCCTTACGCTGCGAAAGTATTGACTGCTCTGGATCGACATCCTCACGCCGCAGAACGCGGCGTGTTCCTGTCTCAGGCGCCCCATCGGCAGTTCTGATGTTGATCACAGGTTGGTTGTTCTCAAAGCCATAGTAAAAATAGGGCTGAGTATGGCCGCGGTATGGCTTCTCGTTCTCTATGCGTTCATCTACAAGCTGGAATCGGTGGGCCTGTTCAATGAAGGACGCACGATAGCGAAGAGACATGCTTCCGTTGGGATTCGCAACGGTTGCTTCAAGAGAGGCTGTTGACGGCTTCGACGAGCCTTTCCACAGCCAGTCGCGAATGCCGCCTCCCTCGCGTATAGGTTCTGCCATTGCCTTGGGAGCCGATTTCAACAGGGCGATTACCTCTAGCAGGTTGGACTTCCCTGACCCATTGGGCCCTATGATCACGTTCATCTCGCGAAGCGGAATGGCTTCAGTATCCGGCCCAAACGAGAGAACACTGCGCGGTCTCAGACTATGGATTAGCACCCTCTCTATCCCCCTCCTGCCCGTGCAATGTAGTCTGCGCGACACGACGCGCCCCATCCCGATATGGGCGTACTATGCTATTCTAGACCCCGTGTCATATCCCTTTCCGACCACGGCAGATACCAGTCAGCGAACTGCCATCCTCAGCAGAATGTGCCCTTCGCTATGGTATGGCTCAGTCCTGCATGGTTCTGCGCTAGCATCAAGAGACTCCCCGCAGACGCTCCTCACCGCCCTTCAGCAGTCAAGGCGAATCCAAAGGAATTCCACGAAAAGAGACGAACAGACATGTTAGTGTGAAAAAACAGGGCGCTGGACTCTGCAGCGAATCTCAATATATCACAGGCTCATGGCGGCATATCTCAGCACACCACTGACATGCGTAGGCGCCCAAAAGCTACTTGGCGTTGTTGCCATTCGCGTATTACACAGAAATGGGAGGGCGTGTTGCATGGCACTGTACAACGTTGAGGTCCGGCATGAGGGGCTGCATAAGTACAGGATGATCTCTGGAAACGACCACTATGTTGTCCAGCAAAAGGCGGAGGCCCAGCTAGCTCAATGGAACGAGATGTGGAAGAAGAAACAGAAGGTCGTAAACACTCAGAGAACGTGCGAGGAGCAGACGAAGGAGGCACAGGAGATCCTCGCATGCATTGACAACACATTGTTGCATACGGTCGATGTAGATGATCGTGTCGACTGGGATAGTCTGAAGGACAGTAGACCATTTCCGAGACCCAAGCCGAGTGCTCCCAAGAGGGAAAGCACGCCTGCTGAACCCCTTGAATCAGATCCTGAGTTTTCGCCCGTTCTCGGGTTCTTCGACAAGATAAGCCGAAGCGCCAGAGAGAAGAAGATTGCAGAGGCCAAGCACCGCTTCAAGCTGGCTCATGATGAGTGGACGACCGAGGTTGACAGAACAGAAGCGGAGTATCAGGCTACCCTTGAGAAGCATGAGCGTTCGTTGAAAAAGTGGGAATCAGAGCGTCAGGCGTATGGGGAAAAGCAAGCTGCAAGCAATGCTGCTATCGATGAAAGAAGGAGGCTATATGAACAGAAAGATCCTGGAGCTGTTATGGATTACTGCGACATGGTGTTGGCTGATTCGAAGTATCCTGATTTCTTTCCCCAGGAGTACGAGCTCGACTACAACCCCGTCAATGGCATGATCATAGTTGATTACGCCCTGCCGGCGCCGGACGCAATACCCCGAGTCAAGGAAGTCAAGTACGTCAAGTCCAAGGATGAGTTCGTTGAGGTGACGGTGTCGGATTCTGAGGCCAATCGCAGATACGATTCCCTATTGTACCAGATTTGTCTTCGCACAGTTCATGAGCTCTTTGAAGCTGACACAGTCGGGGCCGTGCACCAGGCGGTCTTCAATGGCTGGGTTAGGTCCATAGATCCCGCTACAGGCAACGAGGCAAATGGATGTGTCCTGTCATTGCAGGTCGACAAGGCGTCATTCCTTGAGATCGACCTCTCTCGCGTGGATCCCAGGGCATGCTTCAAATCCCTCAAAGGCGTGGGCAGTTCCAAGCTTCATAGTCTGACCCCAGTTGCCCCGATGATTGTGATGGACAAGAACGATCGCAGGTTCATATCCAGCTATGAGGTGGCAGACCAACTAGATGAAGGCTACAACCTTGCGGCAATGGACTGGGAGGATTTCGAACACCTGATCAGGGAGCTATTCGAGAAGGAATTTACGACATCGGGCGGAGAGGTCAAGGTGACCCAGGCTTCGCGCGACGGCGGAGTGGACGCTATTGCGTTCGACCCGGACCCCATTCGGGGCGGCAAAATAGTCATCCAAGCCAAGCGCTACACCAATACTGTATCGGTGTCCGCAGTCCGTGACCTCTACGGCGCAGTCATAAATGAGGGGGCCAACAAAGGCATACTTGTGACTACCTCAGACTATGGTCCTGATGCATATGAGTTCACAAAAGGCAAACCACTCACGCTTCTTAACGGGGGAAATCTCCTTGCACTGCTGGAAAAGTACGGGCACAAAGCTCGGATAGACTTGAAAGAAGCCAAACTTCTTCAGTCTGATAGGTGACTCGCTCTGCAGCTCGTGTGGATCGAGTACGTCGCCTAGAATCGCCGCGGCTGCCAGTACAGCAGCTTCTCGTCGGCGTGGATTTCCAGCAGTGTCCTAGCAGACGTGTCCAGCGAACCGGCGGACATCGAGCAAGTGGGCCGCATGCTGCGCCGACTTCTGCAGAGAGACGGCACTGATATCGAAGGAGAACGCTAGGCCGAAGGAGATCATGGCCCGATATCAGATTACCATATCCGACGAGCAACTGCGCGGACTTCTTCAGGGAGATCGCGGTCCAGCCGATCTGCTCGCTAGGTAGAAGCCATGGGTGCACGAGCCCGCAGTCCGAATACCAAGCATCGATCCTTGGTCAAACGCGGGCTCGCTGCAATCTCTGCCGTGTACTCCTTGCAATTGCAGAACCCCGGGGCACGCTTGAGGTTTTGTGTTACGATGCCGGCCTTGATGCAACGTCACTCGACCACACCCCAGCAGTTCCGCAAATGCGTTG
>DHON01000047.1 GCA_002409965.1 Firmicutes bacterium UBA5389 | reverse complement strand
CCAAGGAATATGGGATAGATTCCGCGAAAGCGGAAATTACGTTCCGCTACAAGCCGAGGGGTTGGCACGAGAGGTATATCCGCACGACCGACGGTGTCCACGAGACATGTTTGCACCAGCGTCGTGACCCCTACTTCCTTATGTTCGAAGCGGGGCAATGCTATGCGCCGTGCTGTTACGAGTGTCCCTGGCGAGACACTAGTGCTGCCGACGTGCGCTTGGGTGATTACTGGGGTCCGAAGTTCCAAGATGACAGAACCGGGGTGAGCATGGTTCTCGCCCTTACCGAGAGGGGCTGCGAGGTCGTAAAGGGGCTTGCTACGTCGGGCGAGCTCCTCGATCAGGCAATCGGTGACTACATGGGGTACCAGCAGACCGAGAATAATCCTGAGCCAGTGTTCCGCGATGAGGTCATAAGCAAGCTCGCAGACCCGAGTATTGGCATTGCTGCCGTTTCGGAGGAGTTCGCGGAGCCCGTGGCGAGGAATCGGGACTTGCAAGAGAGGATTGCGCCGATTAAGAGCCTCGTAAAGTGGTTCCTGGGAAGGAAATAGCGTGGGAAGAAGCCGCACTAAGGAGCTCGCCGTCAACACTGGGCTCTTCGCTATTAGCTCGTTCGGGTCTAAACTCATATCATTTTTGCTGCTGCCTCTCTATACGGCGGTTCTCTCCACGGGCGATTACGGCACCGTGGACCTCATGAATAGCACGGTGAGCCTTCTCGTTCCTCTGCTGACGCTCAACGTCCAAGATGCGGTGTTGCGCTTTGGGCTCGGGCATGACGCCGAGCCAGAGGCGATACTTGCCGTGGGTCTCAGGATGGTCAGCGCTGGCAGCTGCGTGCTGCTTGCTGCGCTGGCAGTTATGGCGTGGTTCGGAATCGCGCCGGTGGACGGCATGTACCTTGTGTTCCTCTTTGTGATGTTCGTGCTCACGGGGCTCTCCAACGTCATTACCATGTACGTGAAGTCGCAGGACCACGTTCGCTCACTCGTAGTGAGTGGCGTGGGCAGCACCCTAGTCATGAGCGTGTCGGCGATTCTCCTACTTATGGTCGCAAAAGCTGGTGTCGTCGGTTATATGGCGTCGATGTCGCTGGGTAGCCTCTTTGCGGTCACTTACCTCTTCTTCGCTGGTAAGGTTTGGCGAGGCGTCACGGCCAAGGTGCGGTGCGGCCTCTTCAGGGCTATGATTGCCTTCAGCGCACCGCTTATCGCCAACAGTCTTGCCTGGTGGGTAAATGACATGAGCGACCGCTGGGTTGTGACACTTGTATGCGGCGCGGCTGCCAATGGCATCTATGCAGTGGCTTACAAGATTCCGACCATCCTCTCCACACTGCAAAACATCTTCTACAGTGCTTGGTCCATCTCGGCCGTGAAAGAGTTTGACCCAGAGGACTCAGACGGGTTCCTAGGGAGAACTTACGAGCTCTACTCCGGGGCTATGGCGATTAGTTGCTCGGTCATCATGATGCTCGACGTCCCGCTCGCTAGTTTCTTGTACTCCAACGACTTCTTTGAGGCGTGGCGTTACGTGCCAATGCTCCTCGTGGGAGTGCTGCTCAACGGGCTCGCGCTCTTCGAGGGATGTCTCTTCACGGCGGCGAGGAATACCAAAGCGGTCTCTTGGACTACCCTTATCGGTGCTGGGGCAAGTATCGCTTCTTGCATTGCCCTCACTGTTGCAATTGGGCCGATTGGAGCGGCTGTGGCGACCCTGCTTGGCTATCTCGTTACATGGAGTGCCCGTACGCATGTGATGCTGTCGAAAATCGCACGGATTAAGGTTTCCTGGCGCTCGGAACTTCTGACGCTTGGGGTTCTGCTTGCACAGTCCCTCGTTGCAATGCAGGCGGGTCTCCAGCTAATGCAGATACCGCTCGTTGCGCTTGTCGTCTTCCTGCGGCGTGGTCAGCTCTTGAGTATCTGGTCACTTGTCAAGGGAAAGCTAAGAAAGTGACGATCTGACGTGTCCAATGCATGAGGATTGAGTGCCAAAGTTGATGCATCTTTGGAAAGGTAAGTACAACCATCAGAGTAACTGCTGGCAGATGGGTGCATCCGCCGGCATCACGCGACGCACGTTTGGCGACCCAAGTGCAGCAACCTAGCTATGAGGCACCGAATCGCGGCACAACCCATGGCTGTCGCCCGACCTATTCCAGACCTAGCGCATCTTTCTGTCCGGTCCTTGTCTCTGTCCCTGTCCGCATCTGCTACCACGTGTGACCTACTTCTAGCTAGCCGTTGGTGCCGTCGAGCTCCTTCCTGAGCCGCTCGATGAGCTCCGGTCGCATCTCGACCTCACTTGGCGGGATTAAGCTGAGACCTTCGACAAGGGGGGCCTGCAATGCATTCAGCCATCGGCAATGCCTTGCCGCTGTTCACTTTTATGTTGCCATAAACAGTTGGTGGCAGTGCCTCTTCGACTGGTACGGCAAGGGCTATTCCTGCAGCAACGAGCGCAGCATTTACGGTGAAGGTTACTACCGACGCTCTCAACGTGCGCAAGGGATCGGGCACCGGCTACGAAAAGACCGGCTGCATACGTGACTGCAGCACCTACACCATCATGGAGGAAAAGAGCGGTTGGGGTGACTCAAAAGCGGCCTGGGCTGGATCTCACTGGCCTACACCTTTAGGATGGACGGCAAGGCCTTGAGCCTTAAGAAGTCTGTTGACGAGGTTGCACGCGAGGTGATCGCTGGCAGGTGGGGTAACGGATCCGCGCGCAGTGAGGCGCTTGCGAAGGCAGACTATGACTACGCGAAGGTGCAGTCCCGAATGAATGAGCTCCTTAGATGACACGAGATGAGTTTGCTTGGGCTGTGGCCGACATCGTGGCTCTTGCCCTGTGCATGCTTGCGGCGTCGCTGGCGCTGCTGCTGTGACTGTGCTCCCGCGGCTCCCGCGTGCGCGAGGGGGGTGTGTTCTGGCGCGTGTGCATTCCGGGTTGGGATGGCGGCTTGTTTGGCTTCCCCGTAGGCGCTTGGTGCCATGATTCGCGATTTGTCCGTGTTGGCGGATGATGGCATTCCATAGGGTTCGATTTCTATGGATTGCGGCTGGAGACAAAAAATGTCCCTAGGTAGAACTGGTGTCACTTAGAATCGCAGGTGAGGGCGTTGGTGTCTAATAATGTCGCCTTATGTCTAACCCCGGGAATACCCTCATATTACTTCATTGACTTTCTAGAGGGCAACGAGCGTGGATAAGTGCTCAAAGGTATAGTTGAACAGATGAAGAAAGGGAAGCTGACTATAGCTACCTCCGTCATTACCATCACAGAAGTTATTAAGGTAAACAGGGGTAGTGAGACGGATAAGCAGAAGATCATCGGCACTTTTGCTAGGGAAGATGACTTCCTTTTCGTGGACCTTACCATGCATCTCGCTGAGTAAGCGAGGGATGTCATTTGGAAGTACAGCTTACAAAAACACAAGTGGGATGCCATCCACTTAGCGTTGGTTGCATACGTTAATGGATTTCATCACATTGATGAGATTCACACTTTCGACCACGACTTGTTGATAATTGATGGCGAGGCAAGCATAGCGATTCCGATTATCGAACCGTCGACCAAACGGTACCCCCCAAGCCGTAAACCCTTTTCGATGACAGTTTTCTTGTGGGCAAGGAGTAGGCTTGGAATCTCACTCGCGCTCGTTTCGCTCGCGAGAGCTGCTGCTCAGTGAGAGGGGCTATGTGGTACAGAGCGTTGGTTTGGTGCAAGTTAGTCATTAAAGTGTTCTGGTTGGAACCCGGTATGTTGAATGGCAGTGCCAGCGTTAGGTACCTGGTGACAATAGCCCCCTCCGGCTGTATCCCTGATTCCGTGGTCGGTTATTTCTCGGCTTAGGATGGACTCGCGGGGATTCTGGGCTATCGAGAGACTGCTTTTTGCGTGCTATAGCTCCTCGCGTGTGGCACTCTGGGTCATGTCAACGATGTATCACGCAAGAAAATAGCGCTCACATCTCGACTTTTGTACGTAGTTTCGGGGCTTCGTGTTGCATGCCGGGCAGCCTCAGGCAATTCAGGTGTAGGCTGCCATTTTAGTCGAAATGTAAGTTATACGTTCCCCATAAATGAGAGTGGCCTAGTCTTCTGGGGATGCTTGTGGCTCCACTTGTCTGGTGCTCCTAATAATGTCGCATGCATGTGCGATAGTGTGGATAGGACACTAGGAGTGCTATTTGACTTTGTCCTTGAAGGGAGTCGGGATAATGCCAGGTGTGGAGACGGTTGCAATCCTTTCTGGCCAGGCGCGCTCGCTTTGGGGAAAGTCAGACTATGGCGTGGGGGAGAGATGGCTTCCGCTCTACATCCACATGGCGGATTCAGCGGGAGTCGCAGCGCGGCTGTGGGACAGCTGGGTGTCGCGTTCTACTCGGGAGATTGTCGCACGGGCCCTTGATGGAGACGAGGCGCTTGCACGGTCGCTGTTTGTGTTCCTTGCGGCGGTTCACGATATTGGAAAGGCCACGCCTGCCTTCCAGGTCAAAGGGCTATCTTTCAGGCAAGATGGAGAAGGTGGCCTTTTGTGGAAGCCGGAACGCGCGGGGCTGGTCATTCGGCATGACCTCTCTGGGAGACTATGTCCAACGCATCCTATTGCTGGCGAAGTGCTGCTCACTCAGTTCCTCAAAGAGCATGGTTTTATGGGGGATGGCCAGGGATGGCAAGCAAAAAAGCAAGCGAAAAGGCAGGCATCTGCCATTGCGTGCATTGTTGGCGCGCACCATGGGAGGTTTCCCTCCACGACGCGTCTTGTTAAAGCGGATGATGATGACATCGCCCTCGGACAAAAGGGTGAGGGCTCTGCGGATTGGATTCGTGTCCAAGATGAGTTGATCTCCTATTCCCTTCATCTAGCGGAACTCCCTGAAAATGACGTACATCGTTTTATGAACCACCGTCTTACCATTGCGACCGAGAGCATTCTCACAGGTTTGGTTATCATGACGGACTGGATTGCGAGCGACCAAGATATCTTCCCGCTCGTCCCCCTGTTTGAGGAAGATGAAGTTAGTCGCCTCAGTCTTGAAGCTAGATGCTCAAAGGCATGGGATGCCGCTTCTATCCTTCCTGCTTGGTCAGAGTCGCGTCCGGACGTTCTGCCCTTTGATCAATTCTTTGCCAAGAGGTTCGCACTTCCGAAGGCAGCAAAGCCTCGGCCCGTTCAGGTGGCAGCGGCCCGTGCTGCTTGGGAGCTGGACGAGCCTGGCATCATGGTAATAGAAGCTCCCATGGGAGAGGGCAAAACCGAAGCGGCGCTTACCGCGGGAGAGCTCCTCGCGTGGAGATACGGCCTGAGCGGAGTATGCGTGGCTCTTCCCACTATGGCCACCACAGACGCAATGTTCGATCGCGTGGAATCTTGGCTCGAGCGCCTCCCGCATGACGGCTCTGACCCCGACAAAGACATCTATCTCGCACATGGCAAAGCCCAGCTCAACGAGCATTTTCAGGGTCTCATTCGCCGCTCTCGTCATGCATCCCGCTTTGAGGTGGGCGTTGACATGGTCGACAAGAAGGGCCGCTCAAAGACGGATGACGTCCTAGTCTCTGATTGGATGTTTGGTCGCAAACGGGGCATGCTTGCAAACTTTGTCGTTTGCACCGTTGATCAGGTGCTCATGGGCGCTCTGAGCATGAAGCATCTTTCGCTCAGGCAGTTGGCGCTGGCGAACAAGGTCATTGTTATCGACGAGTGCCACGCCTATGACCTCTACATGAGACAGTACCTCAATGTACTGCTTCAATGGCTTGGCTACTGGCGCGTTCCGGTCATTTTGCTTTCCGCGACG
>DHON01000089.1:609-13005 GCA_002409965.1 Firmicutes bacterium UBA5389 | reverse complement strand
CGACTGCCAGATAGGCCAGAAACCTTTCTCGTTGAGCCAGTTGAACAAATGGTCGTTGCATCCGAACTTGGACTCGATGAACACCACTTCTTCGCCCTGTTTCATTGCCTCCTCCACCCCGGACATGTCGAGCCTAAGAACCTGTTGGTCCCCCATGGATACCCTTCTCCCCCTTCTCAGCTTTCTTGGGAAATTCCACGCGATTGAGTTCGACGATTCTGTCCAGAACCTCATTGAGTTCCTGGCAGATCTTCTGGATCTGCGCGCTCGCCCTGTACAACCTCGTATGCCTTCCAACCAGCACCTTCGCCAGATCAACCTTGTCTTTGGGCACGTAATCGTATCGGGTTTTTCCCTCTACACGGCGGGAGATGTAGAGAGGGTCCGTGAAGTTCTCCGCGTGCGCATTTGCATCCAAGTTTGCCGCACTTCCTGCATTTCTCCACGAGGCAACCGTCAACGTGGGCAGCGGCATCGATGATGACGCGCTCCGGGTATCTGCTTAACACGAGTTCTCATATTAGAGCCCATGCGCGTGTTGGTCCCATAATACCTCTTATGCCTATTTGTGTCAATGCACATGCGTGGAATAGTCGTAACCCACAGAACCCTTGTGCTGGCGGAGCTACGTGCAGTGCGATCGACAAGCCACAGCAGAGAACAGCCTCAGACAAGGGTGGTCAATAACCCGCCCAGACCCGCCGGCATGATCGCAGGATTGCTGTACGACAGCGTAGGCAGCTCCGATGGCGGCAGGAGTAAAGCCTCCCGTGTGGAAAGCAGGTTTAGGCGTTTCAATCCTCTCCCTCCAGCTAAGGAGGGAGTAACGCGTGGAGGATTGACGGCACTCTGAGAGACCCAAGTTCGACAGTGAATAGGCACACGCGCCGAATGAAAAGCCCGATAGCTCGGGGCGAGCATAAATCGGACCGGAAAAGCGAAGAACGTGTAGGCATACAGATTGACAGATAATGTCCGGTCATGCTGGCCGTATCATGGTACAATGTAGGCATGTATATGAGAAAGACCAAGCGAACCAATAAGGACGGATCGACCACCGCCTATCTGCAGCTCGCCCATAACGAGCGGCGCCCCGCGACGGGCAATCCGGTCGCTAAGGTGATCTGGAAATTCGGGCGCGAAGATTCGGTGGACAAGGATGCGCTCCGAAGGCTTATACAGAGCATAGCCAGGGTTCTAGACCCCGAGGACCAGATTGCGGTCGAGATGGGCATTGAGCTGGGGTCGATCTCCATTGAATCCGACAAGTCGCTTGGAGGCTCATGGGCTCTGGATCAGTTCTGGACGAAGCTGGGCATCCGGTCGGCTTTTGAGGTATTGCTTCGAGAACGGCAGTTTGAGGCGCCGGTGGAGAGGGCCGTCTTCGCGATGACGGCCAACCGCGCCCTCGCCCCTTCGAGCAAGCTGGCAATGGAGGATTGGGTCGAGAACGACGTTTGCATCGACGGTCTAGGTCAGGTGAAGGTCCACCAGCTCTATCGCGCGATGGACCTCCTCGTCGAGAATCACGAGCACGTTCAGGAACGGGTGTTCTTCTCCATGGCGAACCTGCTCAACCTGGAAGTGGATCTCATCTACTTCGACACCACGTCAACCTATTTCGAGGTGGACCCGGATCCCGATGAGCAGGAAGAGCTGCGCAGAGCGGGCTACTCCAAGGACCACCGACCGGACCTATTGCAGGTCGTAATCGGATTGGCGGTCACCCGCGATGGGATACCGGTTAGGTGCTGGGTATGGCCTGGGAACACCTGCGACATGGAAGTCATTGCCCAGGTGAACAAGGATCTGACCTCCTGGAGGCTGGGCCGTGTGATCACAGTGGTCGACAGAGGCTTTTCTTCCGCTGCCAACCTGCGTCGTCTGCAGAGAGCAGGCGGTCACTACATAGCCGGAGAGCGGATGCGCGCCGACGTCAAGACCGTGGAAGAGGCCCTTGCCCGCCCGGGGCGTTACAAGCCGGTCAAAGAGAACCTTGAGATCAAGGAGATCGTAGTCGGCGATGGAGAGGCGCGGGTACGGTACGTCCTCGCGAGGAATCCCCTGGAGGCCCAGCGGGATCGGCAGAGGCGCGAGAGAATATTGGCTGAGCCGCGAGAAGAGCTGACGAGACTCAAGTCGGTCACCGGCGAGGAACACACCAAGGCCGTCTGCAAAGTCGTAACGAGCAAGCGATTCGGGAAGTATCTCATGCTGGACGCCAGGAACTTCCCTCGCATCGATCAGAACAAGGTGAAGAAGGAAGCGCGGCTCGATGGCAAGTACCTCCTGAGAATCTCCGACGATACGCTGTCGCCGGAAGACGTGGCCTTGGGCTACAAACAACTGCTCGAAGTCGAGGACGCCTTTCGCACTCTCAAGTCCACGCTTGATCTGCGGCCGATGTACCACCGCGTCTCCGACCGGATCCGAGCCCATGTTCTCCTGTGCTGGCTGGCTCTTCTGTTGGTGCGCGTGGCCGAAACCCAGGTCGGCGATACATGGCCGAGGATCCGAACCCAGCTGGAAAGAATTCGTATTGTTGAGGTTGATGCTCCCGAAGGCAAGATAGTTCAGCGCACCAACATCGCCCCAGCTCAGAAGCACATTCTATCGCGTCTAGGGGTCGCGGAACCGAAGAAAATCCGCGAAATCATTCTCAAAAGCAAGGTTCGCGCGTAGTAGCACGACTCCCCGATCGGCGATTTACATTGGCCGATCCACCTGCTGCTACGCGTGCTGTTTGCCTACGTGGTGTCGAACGCGGTTCCCATATCCGCCGCAGTGCAGCATCTGGCATAAGCAGATCCCCCTCGTAGTTGTGTTGTCAAGGGGGATTATCGCACACGAAGCAGCGAAAGCCTACGTGGGGGCTATTTGACGCTTACGCAGCGGCTATTTATCGTCGCGGTAAACCACGCCGTCTTTCATAACGAAGGCAACTCTCTCAGTAACGGAAATGTCTTCAAACGGATTTCCGGGCACAGCGACCAGGTCGGCTCGCTTTCCAACAGCAATGCTACCGGTGTCCAATTCAAGAGCATGATGCGGGGGATAGGCGCCAAGGTATACAGAGCCAGCAGTGGATTGACTGAGAAGAGAGCGACGAAGACTCCGGCAACTGTGAGGAGGCTGACTCCGGTGGGCGGCTAGTCCTTGACGGGGCGCGAATCTCACCCGCTGGAAACATCAGGCTTATCCTGGCGCACCATAAGTCGGACCAAAGTCGCTTTCGGCTAGATGACCTCACGCGGAAGACGCCAACGCATGGCGCAAGGACTTACTGCGAGCTACCTAGTCCTATTCGACTGGTTCAGCAATGTAATCTGAGACTGGTCCGCGGTCATGCGTCAACTACGCTTGTTCGAGGTAACACCCGATAATCCTCTTGTCCTCCGTGCTGTGACCGCTGCCCGCAAGAATGCGTACATAGCCTATTAGCTCCAGCTGTATCTTGTCTGGTTACCTTTGGGCGCCCCAACGAGAATAGTCTTAATGATGAAAGGATTCGGCAGCGCGCGACTTCCTATCTGAGGAAGGCCCGGGATGCAGTCGTAGTTGTAGTCGGAGCCGGACGCCTCGAGCGCAACTTGAGCTATGCACAGGCACTAGATCATCCAAGCGCGGCGAGATACTGCTTCAGCCGCTCCTCCACACACTCTACAACCAGCCTCACCATCGGCTCTGCATCATCATCTCTGTAATAGGCCTCCAAGCAATCATAGTAGCGTCTCCGGTCTGCGTACTTCACATTGATAGGCGGGTAGCCGTGCCGCATAAGGGCTAGGTTCAGAACCAGCCTTCCGGTTCGTCCATTACCATCGACAAAGGGATGAACGCCCTCGAATCTCAGATGGAACAGAGCCGCACTGTGGATGGGGTGCCGCCTGTCCTCTGCAGACTCCGCGACAAGCCTCTCCATTTGCGCCGGCACAAGATACGGCTGTGGCGGTTCGTGATGCGCGCCCACGATGCGCACCGGAATACGCCGGTACACGCCCTTGTCCTCTGGCTTGTCAAGCAGCACAAGCGAATGGATCTCCCTGACCACTCTATCCGAAAACGGCGTCTTGTCGGCGACAAGCTGCTGTACGTACCGAAAAGCATCGCGGTGCCCCACTGCCTCAAGATGATCCTTCAGCGGCTTGCCGTCGACCGTGATTCCTTCCAGCACCATTGCGGTTTCTCTGAGCGTGAGAGTGTTCCCCTCAATGGCATTGGAGCTGTAGGTGAACTCGACCAGGAACTCATCCTGCAGTCGTTTGACCTCGCCTGCTGTAAGAGGACGGCGCCTATCGAGTTCCTCCTTCAGGGAGTCGATGCGTGCAAACAGCGCGGCGAATTCTTGCGGCACGAGTCTTCCTCGCAGTCTCCTGCCGTCCGCCGGCTTGAGCGCATCTGATGGTATCAGATAGGAACGTCCCTCTCTTTTGGCGCCCGCGATCTTGCCCTGTTCGCATAGGACGCGAACACGGCGATCAGAGATCCCCCACTTCTGAGCCGCCTGTTGCACGCTGATGTACCCCAAATCCGACACCTTGCGACACCCCGCCCGCTGCCAAGGAGTGATGCCCTATTCATACCAGCAGTATGCCACAGTATCGGAATAGTATCAACGCGGATTAGGCAATCCCATACGATAGTATTCCCTGGGTCAGATCCCAGCTCGTAATCCCGGACTCGGTGACTGTGCTATTGGCAGTTCGAGCCCTGGATCCCGAGTTGCCCATGATACTCACAGACCTCGCGAACTGCATGCACGACCTGGGAGACCTCAGCAAAGCATTGGCAACAACTAGCATGAGCTTTGGTCTATCGGCAGAGGCTGAAACCAGCTCCGGCATCATCGCAGGTATTGGCCCCCTGGAACTTCCGGGCAGGTTCTGATGCATGCCCTGCGCGGCTTGAAAAACGCGGCCTAACGAGGAAAGCGCCGGTCAGGGCTGAACCGAAGATACGCAGCGGCTCCACAACCAGAGATTGCGGGCATCGCCTGCATTCTCATTATGGCCACATCACGCCTTCAGGGGCCAGAGATGTCCCGCGCATCCTTGGGCAGGCCCCTCTGCAGGCCGGTAACCCTCTCTCGGTAGCAATTGCGGCAATAGGCCATCCCGATGGTTGACTTGAACCTACGCCGATATGCTAGGAAGTCCGAGTACCGGAGCAGCTTGAGAAGCTTGGACTTCGCAACCATCTTCATCCTCCGGGCGAAGAACACGATCATGTCGGCAGCGAGCCCCCGCGCGCCGGCGCTCACACGTTCGGGCCCGGCCCTATCGCAAAGAAGCCCTGCACCAGCGCATACGCTATGAAGAACCCCGACGACTGAGACGCAACCCCACACTGTCGAGCCCGAGCTCCATCGCAAGGTCGTCAGCAACTACCGACACCGCCGCAATCTGAAGAAAAGACAGAAAGCAAACCGCCGCGAACAGCACATAATCGCCGAGGCGTCTTCCCTGCGCCGCGGAGGCGCCCCTGCCGAAAATGCGATGTTGGCTGGAGGATTTGCCCCGGTGTTGCGCGAATGAGAAGATGCCCGAGTATTTCGACGGATGGGAGCGCTGAGAGCACTATGACAGCGAGACTGAGATTGGCCGCCAGAACCATGGCTATTGTGTGTGCAATGTGCTGTCTTCTCGCAGCCGGAGCAACCGGAGCATGGGCAGCCACTGGGCAGGGTTCCACGCAGGACCCGACAGCCGAGGCTTTTACTGCATTGACTCAGAGAATCCTGGACGAGTACTACGGCGGGCTCGACCCTGACGAGAGAGGCCATGTCGATGACCGGATCGCAAGCCTTGGCCCCGGTCGAGCCGGCGTGCTGGAACGCGCGAGAGAAACCTCATCGGCGGCGGTGATCGTCTCGGCCACAGCCTCATCTCAGTATATGCCCATCGTGCTCGCCGCTGCGGCTGCCCAGGCTGCGCCCAATGACCCTCTGGCAGTCAACAACTTCGCGGCCATACTGCGATCCATTGGGCGGCTTGACGAATCGATCGAGTCGCTACTGCATGCCGATAACCTTGCGCCCTACTCCCCGGTCATCCTGACCAACCTGGGCAACTCGTATCTTGACAAGGGCATGCTCGGCGAAGCGCAGCTTGCCTACACAAAAGCCATCGCCTACGATGCCGACTTCGAAGCTGCTCACTACGGCATGAGCATCATCTGGGTCAAACGGGGCAACGGCGACTTGGCCATGGCTGAGCTCGCCAAAGCCGCTCGCGGTGGTTTTGTGCCTTCGATGCGTCAGGTGTACCTGGGGGCGAAGGGATGCGGTGGCTCAGTCGGCGGGCCCTTCTGGGACGTCATCATAGACGAGGACATGACCGATTCGCATGATGGCGATGGTTCACTCGATCAGCCTGGAGATGACGCCCTTCCCCAGGCCGATCGGCTAATACTGCCGACTCTCCCGAAGTGGGGAAGTCGCATGGACTTCTTGGCCGCAGCGCCCGGCCTTCAGCCCCTGACCCAGCGGATCATGAGGGAGGGCCTCATCGGCGCGCTCGAATTCGCGGCGCAGTATCATCCCGAAGAACTGGCCAGGGGCATGGGCGATGGCTCATTTGATCAGATGCCCAGCGACTCTTCGTCCGGAAGCGACGACTGGGATAGTGACGAATGGGAAGACTACGGCGAATCGTGGGGTGAAGATGACTGGGGTAGTGAGGGCGAGTGGGATGGCGATTCACCCAGCAGCCTTCCCCAGGGCATACAGCTGAAGCCCGGGTACGGGCAGAAGCTCTTCATGCTGGAGCTGGTAAACGACTACTATGCGGATATGATCGCGCAAGAACTCACCCAAAGCGCCGACCGCCGCAGACAGATAGATGAGCGGTACGAACGTGAGATGACCGACCTGAAAGAGGGCGGACAGTACAAGAATCTAGAGCAGAAGATTCTAGCAAATGATATATACGAAGCAAAGGTACTCGCCCAGACCATCAACAAGCTGGGAGGCCAGATCGCCGACTCGCACTTCTACGCGTGGAGAGACCTCACGCTCGAATCCTACGGTCGTCTGAAGTCGCTGCTTCTGGAGTACTGGAAGATGTCGGATCAGGTGACTGCCGGCATATACGACCAGGACGCGATGGACTACGTCAACAAGATTCGGGAGCTTACTGTATACTCATCCTTCTTGCCAATGGCCCTGGACTTCTCGACACTCCCGCAAAGCTACGCGCTTGCCGACTACATCGCCCCAATAGCCGGCAAAGACGAGGACTTGAGCCAATTCAGGCCGCAACCCGTCGGGGAGCTAACCATACCGAAGAAGGAAGCCAAGAAGTGTGGGCTCAAGAACAAGCTTACGTTCGGCATCGGCCCTGCGTCATTTGGCGTGGATTGCGATAGCTGGGAACTCGAGTTCCTGGCGGGGGTCGGCGGCTCGTACAAACAGAACTTCAAGACAGGCGAATCGGAGATCAGCGTACTAGTAGGAGCCAAGGCAGGCGCCGGGATCGGTCCCATGAAGGGTGAGCTATCGGCCAAGGGCGGTGTGACGCTCCGCTTTGACAGGGACGGCAATTTCACCGGCTGGACCGATAAGGGAGAGTTCGGGATGAAGACAGGCATGGGTCCGCTGTCGGCCGGCCAGTCCCTCGAAGGATCGGCCAACCTCGGCTCCATAGCAGGGCCAAGAACCCAAACAACGTCAAGCTTCGGGATTGAGCAGTAGGGCGGGCTCGGGTAGCCGACGCCCACTCGTTCCGGATACATGCGGCGTCTTGCCGCAGCTATTTCATTGTGACCTTGACCGGCTTGGCCCTGCCCTCAAAGGACTTATCGCCGAGCTGGCCCTTTTCGTCCTTGCCCCATGTCCAGACGGTGCCGTCCTCTTTCAGGGCTATGCTGTAGCTTATTCCGCCTGTTACGCGATGGACACCCTCTATGTCGCAGTTCCGAACAGGCCTGAATATGTACTTATCCAGGTCCCTCCCAAGCTGGCCCGAGGCATTTTGCCCCCAGACCCACAGCGTGCCGTCACTCTTTACCGCATAACTCATGTACCAGGCGGCTTCGACAAACACCACATCGCCGAGTGCCTCGGCCCTAACGGGAGTGGGCTTGCTGACGCGAGCGCCGTTGCCCAGTTGCCCAAACCTCCCGTCACCCCAGCACCATACCGTCCCGTCCGACTTGAGCGCGATGCTGTGCCCAGCAGCAGAAATGGCCACTACGTCCTCCAGCCCCAGCACCTTGACTGGAACCGTGCTGCACTGGCAGCCTTCGACGCCCAACTGCCCGTACTCGTTGTCTCCCCAGGCGTATACCGAGCCATCCTGGGCCAAGGCCAAAGTATGGGTGTAGCCAACCGCGATGTCAACGACCTTCCCAATTCCCTGCACGTTGATTGGCGCGTTCCTGTTGTTCTCCTTCGTCCCGTCCCCTACCTGGCCAACATAGTTGTAGCCCCAAACCCGCAGATCGCCTCCGGCCCTCACCGCAGCCGAATTGGAACCGTTGGCCCTGATGCGAACAATCGGATTCGGCGCTGCGCCAGACGCCGGAAGGGCAAGGAGAGCTGCGATCACTACCATAGCAGCGGTAGCAGTGACGATACTCGTGACTTTTCGTCTCATGATCCTGCACTCCCCCGTATGTAGAACATGCAATGCTAGCTAGATAATACAACTCAACTGCGACAGTTTTACGCCGAGATATGGGTCGTCCATCAAAGTGGCCATACTCAGGGGCTTCGCGATGTACCTGCGTCTAGCGGGGTCTGACAAGCCCGGGTCAAGATGTCATGGTTTGTACGCCAACCCATGTACGTGGCGAGATCGACCGCTTCTTCCATACCCTTTGCAAGCATCTTCCTGCAAGAGATGAGGCGGAGCCGCCGGTGAGCACGGCATCGACCCCATTCATGTCTCGGGTCGATCCCCGCGCATGCGGGGTAGCCCTGATGCTACCCGCGCGGAGAACGCACACATCGGGTCGATCCCCGCGCATGCGGGATAGCCCTTCCGCAACCTCATCGGCGTCTGCACAAATCGGGTCGATCCCCGCGCATGCGGGGTAGCCATTCGTCGAAACAATAGCCGAACTCCTAGGAATCTGCTCGAAAACTCCCGTGAACGGACCGACTGTCAGTGACGACAGGCGGTCTGAGGCCGCTTGACAGCGAGAAAACTTCTCTCGATCTCGTAACATAGTCCTCCATTTTGCGCTCCAATTGTAGTATAATAGCATTGTAATACGCAATTGGAGGATCGCTTCATGCAAGGTCGACGCGATGATCAAGCCACGTTTTCGGACGCTGTGTGGGTCAATACGATACTTGAGAATTCCTATTGGTCACGGATGCAACGGTATCTTGGGCAAATCGACGATTCGGTGTTTAGCCCCTTGTTCTCCCGCGTTGGGCGACCTTCGGTATCTCCCGTGCTGACATTCGGAGCGCTTCTGATTCAGCTTGAGAAGGGTTGTTCCGACCGGGAGTTCGAGGAGGAGTCGCGGTTCGACGAGAGGTACAAGTATGCGTTGGGGGTTAGCCGGGATTTCCTGGGGATCGACGCGGTGACTCTTTGCGACCACCGAACGAGGTTCATGCATTCCGGCATCATATTCGCGCTCTTTGCAGACCTGTTGGCCCAAGCCAAGGAGAAGGGCCTCATCTCCGAGGATAAACTCCAGATAGTAGACTCCTTCATGGTCGGAGGGGCGGGCGCTGTTCAGGACACTTATACCCTTCTGCGCAAGGGGATTGTTCGTCTGCTCAGAGTGGCTGAGTTTCATGAACTGCGCTCCGAGCTCGAGCCGGTTCTTGCGCGCCAAGACTGCGCAACCGATTCGAAACCCAAGATCAACTGGGACGATCCTGAGGAGAAACGTGGGCTTCTGGAATCTTATATGATCGACGCGCGTAACCTCGTGGCCGCCGTCCGCACTTTGCGCCCCTTGCCCAAGGATCTCAGCGATGCATCCGATCTGCTGGAGCGCATCGCCGGCCAAGACATCGACAACGGAGATGGCCAGATAAAGATGAAGAAGGGCGTTGCCAAGGACAGGGTGATATCAGTGACTGACCCGGACATGCGTCATGGGCGCAAGACGCCCTCCGCAAAAGTGGACGGTTTCAAGACGCACATCTCAACCGATGGAAGCTTCGTCGTTTCCGTTGTGACGACGGCGGCTAACAAGCCGGATGCGAAGCCGTTGCCCGAGGTCCTGGAGCAGTGCGAAGCTAACGGAGTGAAGCCTAAGGAAGTCGTGGGCGACAGCGCCTACTGCAACTGGCCGATCAAGGTGAGCCTCGCCCTGGACGGAAGGTATCCCAAGAGCATGTTCGACATCGACACGGTGGCTGGAGTTGTTCGCTGCCCCGAAGGCTCGCAAGCGCAGTTCAACCCATCGGTGATCAAGTCGCGCACGGGAGCGGTCGTATGTTTTTCAGACTGCGCGGCGTGTCCGTCCAGGACGGAGTGCACTCGGGCCAAGGTGGGCCGTACCATATCGGTTCATCCTTACGAACCGGAGATGGCGGCAGAACGAAAGAAACAGGATACCGCGGAGTTCAAGGAGTTCTATGCTCAGCGGTCTGACGGCGAAATGGTCATAAGCCATCTGACGAGGCATGGAGCCAGAAATGCAAGGCACATCGGAATCTTCAAAGTGTGGTGCCAGGAGATTCTCGCGGCGCTCAATTTCAACATCAAGGCCTTCGCCAGGCTATCGGCAGCAACCACCGGATAGCAACGCCAAGGGGGTAGTGTCGGTTCTGGACGAAAGAAGGCCTGAAAAAGGCAAACAGGCCGAGTCTTCAGAGACGCGAAACCTTGAATCCGCGGTTCGGAGCGTGCGATAACTCAGTTCTTGCCCATATTGTGCCATTATCCGGTTCTCAAAGAGCCTGGTACGTTTCCGTCAGCGCGCATTTCGGGCAGATTCCTAGGCGGGGTCGATCCCCGCGCATGCGGGGTAGCCACTCTCCAGCATCCTCTTCTCGATTTCCAGCAGGGTCGATCCCCGCGCATGCGGGGTAGCCCTGGACTGTGCGAGGATCATCGATATGGCTTGCGGTCGATCCCCGCGCATGCGGGGTAGCCTGCCCCGCGGGTCGGTCCCAACGAACCTGTAGGGGTCGATCCCCGCGCATGCGGGGTAGCCTTGATGTTACTATGCCAACGTCTACTCGGTCTAGGTCGATCCCCGCGCATGCGGGGTAGCCGGCTATTTTGATTGCGTTAGCACTGGCAGGTGAGGTCGATCCCCGCGCATGCGGGGTAGCCCGGCCCCCGCCTGGCGGTGCTGAACATAGCCGAGGTCGATCCCCGCGCATGCGGGGTAGCCGCACTAGCAGCGCAACAGATGCCGTAATCCACAGGTCGATCCCCGCGCATGCGGGGTAGCCCACGCCTGCCCTTTCCTCCCGCTTGTATGCCTCGGTCGATCCCCGCGCATGCGGGGTAGCCCTGGTATGTCCGCAACAACGGCATGGATGGCGAGGTCGATCCCCGCGCATGCGGGGTAGCCCCAGTGGACCTCAGTCCCACACGCCCGCTGACGGGTCGATCCCCGCGCATGCGGGGTAGCCGTGGCGAGCGTCAATGCCGGTGAGCCTGACGACGGTCGATCCCCGCGCATGCGGGGTAGCCTCTCAATCTCGGCCTGCAGCCCAGTCCGCGTAGGGTCGATCCCCGCGCATGCGGGGTAGCCCGCATCGAGCAAATGGCTCAGCAGCTCCTCAGAGGTCGATCCCCGCGCATGCGGGGTAGCCAGTTGGCCATCAAGCGCCTCAATGCCGGCAAAGGGTCGATCCCCGCGCATGCGGGGTAGCCAGGGTTGGGTATGCCCAAGAGTTACTCGGTGGCGGTCGATCCCCGCGCATGCGGGGTAGCCCCTGCGCGCGCAGTTCCTCCAAGCACTGCATCAGGTCGATCCCCGCGCATGCGGGGTAGCCTGTTTCCCTTCACGGGTGACTCTCAAAAAGGAGGGTCGATCCCCGCGCATGCGGGGTAGCCCCGTAGCCCTACGAGGAATGCGCTGCCTGCCGGGGTCGCTCCCCGCGCATGCGGGGTAGCCGTGCGAATGCTCGGCCAAGGCAGACCGGACCCAGGTCGATCCCCGCGCATGCGGGGTAGCCTACTCGTGCTCATCCAGCCACCGCCAATACAGGGGTCGATCCCCGCGCATGCGGGGTAGCCTCCGGCATGCCGAGCTGAACCTTCTCCTTCTCGGGTCGATCCCCGCGCATGCGGGGTAGCCGCTTTGGCGCCTACGACGAGTCGGCCGGTGTGCGGTCGATCCCCGCGCATGCGGGGTAGCCGGCGTCCCTCCTCTGCTCTCTTTTCCATAGCCAGGTCGATCCCCGCGCATGCGGGGTAGCCATGCGCACCGTCACCTGGGCGCTGGGTGTCCCGGGTCGATCCCCGCGCATGC
>DHON01000089.1:0-440 GCA_002409965.1 Firmicutes bacterium UBA5389 | reverse complement strand
CCCGCGCATGCGGGGTAGCCCTGGGAGGAAGCGGTGAAAGCGGCTGGCTACGAGGTCGATCCCCGCGCATGCGGGGTAGCCAATCTTCGCAAGCGTTTGCCCTGCCCTACCGCAGGTCGATCCCCGCGCATGCGGGGTAGCCTCCGGTGAGCTCCTCCAGGGTCTTAACTGTCCGGGTCGATCCCCGCGCATGCGGGGTAGCCTCCAGCAACCGCATCCGTCTCAGGCGTGAGGAGGGTCGATCCCCGCGCATGCGGGGTAGCCACCAAGCGGCCGTTCGGATTTAAGTTTGACGGAGGTCGATCCCCGCGCATGCGGGGTAGCCGTTGGTCAGCTGCCTGGCCCCGCTCCCGTCCGCGGTCGATCCCCGCGCATGCGGGGTAGCCCGTTCTGCTCGGCGCTGCCCCTTGCTCTTGACGGGTCGATCCCCGCGCATGCGG
>DHON01000012.1:1697-51147 GCA_002409965.1 Firmicutes bacterium UBA5389 | reverse complement strand
GACATTTTCACAGTCCGTTGACAGCGAACAGCGACTTGCGCTACCCCTGAATCAATCGCCACAGGGCGAGCACGAGCATTCTCCCCGGTTGAGGTCGTGGCCGCACCTAGGGCACAGACCCCGGCAGTCGTCCCGACACACGATCCGTATCGGCAGGGCGAGCACGAACGCCTGCTCGATGTCGGACGACATGTCGATGACATCGTCGTCACCATACACACGCTCGTCCTCGTCTGGGGCGGCCGGCGGTTCGTCGGCCCGGTAATACGACTCCGAGATAGGGGTCGCGAGGTCCATTGCGAACTCCTCCAGGCACCTGTCACAGAAGGCCAGCGCCCGCGCTTTGGCAGACCCCATGACTACTATCCGGCGACCGGTGTTGGTCGCCTGCCCCACGAACTCCACCGGCCCCACGAAACTCAGTCGCGAGCGGCCCAGGTCGATCGGGGGCAGTTCCTTACGCATGTCGAGGAGCATGACAGCGCCCTTCTCAGCCCTCAAGGCCTCTACACTAAACCGCATGGTGCACCACCTCTGCTAGGATCGGGCTCCCAGTCGTCCGACGAGCTCCGCGGTATCGCGCGCAATCATGGCCTCCTCGTTCGTGGGCACGACCATGACCGTCACGCGAGACTCGGACGTCGAGATGATCTGCTCGGAGCCCCTCACATTATTCTTCGCTTGGTCTATGCGGATGTTGAAGCCTGAAAGCCTGGAACAGATCCTCGACCGCATTTCAGCCGAGTTCTCTCCGACTCCGGCTGTGAAGACAATGGCATCGAGTCGCCCCATGGCCGCCGCGTATGCCCCGATGTACTTCACTGCTCTGTAGGCGAATACATCCAGCGCCAGCCGCGCGAGTTCATGGCCGCGGCCTGCCGCGGCCTCCAGGTCGCGGAAGTCGTTGGACAGCCCTCCGGACAGCCCAAGCACACCGCAGTTCTTGTTCAAGTAGCCCAGCACGACTTCGCTCGCGGTTCGATCCAGCTTCTCGCAGAGGAAGGAGACGATCGCTGGATCCAGATCGCCCGACCGGGTGCCCATGACCAGCCCCTCGAGGGGAGTGAAACCCATGCTGGTGTCGATGGACTTGCCGCCTTTTACTGCGGCAAGACTCGATCCGTTGCCCAGATGGCACGTGACCATACATAGCTCCTCGATGGGGCGCCCCAGAATCTGGGCGGCGCGACCTGATACGTATCGATGGGACGTGCCATGAAAACCGTACTTTCTCACGCCGTACTTGGTGTACATGTCATAGCCCAGGCCATACAGGTACGCTTCCTTAGGCATAGTTTGGTGGAAGGCAGTGTCGAATACGCCCACCATCGGCAGGTTGGGCATGAGCCTTCTGCAGGCCTCGATGCCCATGATATTCGGCGGATTGTGCAGAGGGGCAAGATCCTGACAGTCCTCCAATGCCTGCATCACTTCATTGTCGATCAGCACGGATCCCGCGAACTTCTCGCCGCCGTGCACCACCCGGTGCCCTATGGCCGAGATCTCCGAAAGACCCGAAATCACCCCGACTTTGGGATCGACCAAAGCTTCAAAGACGTACTTCATCGCCTGCTCATGATCGGCCGCGTCCACGTCACGCCTGATTTTATCGGCCCCATTCGGCCTGTGCACAATGAACGCCTCGGCGGTTCCGACCCTCTCCACTCCGCCCCGTGCCAGGCAGGTCTGACTGTCCATATCGAACAGCTGATACTTCAGTGACGAACTGCCGCAGTTGACTACCAGGATCTTCATCCGAACCCACGACCTCCTTGCCATCTCAAAAAGGAAACATGGCTCGCACCATGTTTCGTCGAACAACATGACGATTCATTCAGTGTCCAACCGCCGCCTGTACCATGCGCTGGTGATCCGTGTCCAGCGCATTGCTGGCGTGCGTGCGACTGCCTTGAAAATGCAGGCAGATGTGCCCGTTGAAATTATTCCCGGTTATCGCTTGGCCGCCGTGGGGTTGGCCGTTGATAGACCCCGCAATTCGTCGGCCGCCCGTTACGACTATCACAGCCCGCCGGGTCCAACTCCAAGCGCCTCCATAGATCCGCTTCAGAATAGCACTGTCGGCGCTGGTGAGCGGCTCGATATCGGCATGATTGTGCCCGCCGCGCCGCTTCACTTCGAAGGAGAGGCCAGTGGCAACATCGATGATGGTCGCCCGGCTCTTGAAGACGCGGTTCGCGATGCTCCAGTGCAGCAATTCCGCTCCGCCCCTGCCCAATGCCGTCCTAGACAGATCAGCAGATGACGATGGGATCACGACTTCTTGGCCTGGCTTTATCAGCTCCGGGCGCTGTATGCCGGATGCGGCGGCAATGGCCTCCACGCTGACCCCAAATCTTCGCGCGATCCCGTACATGGTATCGCCGGGCTCCACCACATAGGTCCGCGCGCACGCAGCCTCGGCCTTCTTCATGAGCGCGTCCCAGGTTTTCCTTCCCACTACGCCGTCGGCCGCAAGGCCGGCGGATGTCTGAAAACTAACTACCGCCTGGTGGGTCACGGATCCAAAGATGCCATCTGCCGGCGAGCTCATCTGTCCGGCGAGGGCCAAATACTCCTGCAGCTCACAGACGAACTCTCCGCGGTCGCCGCTCCTTAGCACCACGCCTGGGATCTCAGATGCCGCGCACACCCCTGCGAGCAGCAGGGCGCAGCCCAGGACCCACATGTAAAGGCGCAGGCAGCGAGAGGACTTCGGCACCTTCGTCGCCCCCCTTCACCTCATACCCTGACTTTTATTCTACCGAACGCGGCAAAATCCTTCAGCATACACGCCGCGAGATCCAAATATAGATTCCTAGGACGGCCTCCCAAGACGAAAGGGCGTGTATGCTCACGTGAAAAGGCGCACAGAACTGAGAAGAAGGGGCGTATACTTCACGGCCGCGCTGGCTTCGGCAATCACAATGGCCATCATCGCGTTCCCCGAAGTGTCGTACAAGGCTTCGCTGGACGGACTCCGGGTGTGGTGGGACATAGTCTTCCCTGCATTGCTCCCGTTTTTCATCGCCTCCGACACCCTGATGGGCCTAGGAGTAGTGCACTTCATCGGAGCCATGCTCGAACCGCTGATGCGACCGCTGTTCAACGTGCCGGGCGTGGGAGCCTTCGCTCTGGCCATGGGGCTCGCATCCGGCTACCCTATCGGCGCACGGATCACCGCCAGGTTGCGCAGAGAGGGCTTGTGCTCGCGAGTTGAAGCCGAACGGCTCGTGTCATTCACCAACACCGCGGATCCGCTGTTCATGGTGGGCGCTGTGGCTGTCGGCATGTTCCGTATTCCGGCGCTCGGACCGGTGCTGGCGTTGGCTCATTACGTTTCAGCTATACTCGTCGGATTGGTTCTTAAGCACTACGGCCGAAGCGAACGCAGGCGCGACGGCGAACCATCGGCCCAACGCCGAGAACCTCTGCTATCGCGGGCCGCCCACGAGCTGTACACAGCTCGAAACCAAGACAACCGGTCATTCGGCCAGCTGCTGGGGGACTCAGTCAGGGACTCCGTTGGCACACTGCTCTTGATCGGCGGGTGCATAATGGTGTTCTCTGTAATCGTGCGCGTGCTCGGCGTGTTTCGTATCACCGACCTGATCGCGCAGCCGCTCGTGTTCGCGCTCACTCCGTTTGGAGTATCCCGAGACCTGGTGAACGCGTTGATAAGCGGATTCTTCGAGATAACCATCGGCGCCGAAATGGCGAGCCGGGCAGCCGCGCCTGTGGTTCAGAGGACCGTCGTGGCGAGCGCCATCATCGCATGGAGCGGGCTTTCGGTGTTCGCCCAGGCTGCAAGCATGCTCTTCGGCACCGATGTTCGAATGGGCATCTACTTCATTGCCCGGATGCTCCACGCCGTGCTCGCCGCCGTGGTCGGGCTGGCGCTTACAAGCTGGGGCCCGTGGGCCGCGGCAATCCATCCAGTTACAGCAACGCCCGGCACGCTGGCCGCGCCGGGCTTCCTGGCGGTCATGGGCCGCTCCTGCGCGTCCCTGGCGTGGATCATCGGACTGACGGCAGCCGCATCGGCGGCCGCATCGCTCGTTTCCAGGGTGCGGGTCATAGCTTTCCGGGTCAGACGGAAAGACCGCTATTGATCGGGTCCGCCCTTTCTGCGCTTGAGTTCATCTATGCCTTTTCGAACCACGAACGCAGTCCGGTCCAGCGTCTCCTGGAGCGAAGCCAAGGTCGACTCGGCGTAGTCGTTGGCGCCCGCGCGTATCTCGAAAGCTTCTCGGCGCGCATGGGCCAGAATATCCTCTGCTTCCTCCCTGGCGGTCGCGAGGACCTCCCCGCTTGCCGACATTTGGCTGGACGGGCCCGCCTCAGCCCCTCCGGACTCGGCCGCGATGCGAGTCCGCTCTGCCTGCAGCGCCTCCACCTGCCTGATCTGTTCGGGCAGAGCAATGCGAATCCTGTCTATGAGCTCGAGCAACTCCACGCCGTCTACAATGCGCTTGCCCGACAGCAGCATCCTCCCGCTGGATTCGATGGCCCTCTCCATTCTGTCGAGGCACTCGATAACTGATTGCTTCATCACCGTCACGCCTCCCCCCTGCACCGCGCGGCAACGCGTTCCACTATCGGCGCAGGCACCAGACATTTGACATCGCCGCCTAGGGCAGCGACTTCCTTCACTATGCTGGAACTCAAGAACGAATACTCCATAGAGGCCATTATGTACATGGTCTCTATGGTCGGGTCGAGTTTCCTGTTCATTAGCGCCATGGTCATCTCAAACTCGAAGTCCGACACCGCTCTGAGCCCCCTGATCACCACGTGCGCTCCGCGCTTGCGCACACAGTCGACAAGCAGGCCTTCGAAATGGTCGATCTCCACGTTGGGCAGGTGGGCGCATGCAATTCTCAGCATCTCCAGCCTCTCCTCGGTGGAAAACATATGTTGCTTGCCCTGGTTGACGAGTACAGTCACGATCACGGTATCAAAGATCGAAGCCGCCCGCGTAACAATGTCCAGATGGCCCATGGTCATGGGGTCAAACGTGCCGGGGCAAATGGCGACAGCCAATCCTATCCCTCCGCCACAAACTGATAGAAACTGATCTTGCTATCTCCATAGCGTTCCTGCCTCGCCTGCTCCAGGCGGCCGAACCGGGCCGGCCAGTCGGCCCGTGAGGAATGTTCCACGACGAACACTCCATCTCCTGCGAGCAACTGAGGATTATCGATATGCAAAAGGAGCGATTCCGCGATTCCCAGCGCGTACGGCGGATCTGCGAAAACCAGATCATACGGCGCGTTCTCTGATACGCCCCCTCGAGTCTGCCTGATGCTTCCAACCGCATCTGTGCACACTACGAGCGCCTGCTTCTCCAAGCCTAGCGTCTGCAGGTTATGCGTGATCACGCGGCAGGCGCGGCGATCGCAGTCGACCAGCACGCACATGTCTGCCCCTCTCGACAGCGCCTCTATGCCCAGACTCCCGCACCCGGCGAACAGATCCAACACCCTAGAGCCCTGAACCCGTTGGCCGATTATGGCGAAGAGCGACTCGCGGACACGGTCGGATGTTGGCCTCGTCGACCTGCCCTTCGGGCAGGCGATGGGGCGCCCGCGCGCCCGTCCGGCTATCACTCGCATGTCAACCCTGCATGACCTCGGCCCAGGCCACAGCCATTGTGCCTGGGCCGGCGTGTGTACCTACTATTGGGCCGCATTCAGTAAGCCAAGTACGACGGCAGTTGAAGGCGGCCTGGACCTCGGCGAGCCACAGCATCCCGCGCGCCTCATCGTCGGCGTGCAGCACCACAACGTCGATGGGAGCGCCCGGACGGATTCGCCCGTGCATCAGCTCCAGAATGCGCGGAAACACCTTGTTCGCCCCACGCACCCGCTCCACGCCGGCTATCTCCCCTTCGTCGATGGACATTATGGGCTTGATGGAGAGCAATCCTCCAATGAAAGCGGTGGCCCGACCGATGCGGCCGTTCTTCTGCAGATACTCCAGAGTGTCCAGCGTCCAGTAGAGCCCGAAGTTGTCCATGACGTGCCGTATGCTCTTGCGCACCTCATCCACGCACTTTCCCTGGCGTATTGCTTCAGCCCCCGACAGCGCCATCAGGCCGGTGACAAGCGAAACGGCCTCACCGTCAATGACCTCGATAAGGTTAGGGTTGACCGTCTCTGCGGCGATCTGGGCGCTCTGCACAGTGCCGCTCATCTTGGACGATATGTGTACTGAGAATATGAAATCGTGCGACTGCAGCAGGCGCTCGTATACCGCGGCGAAATCAGCGGGCGAAGGTTGGCTGGTCTTGGGCATAACAGGAGAGCCCCTCAGTTTGTCGAAAAACTGAGAGCTAGTGATCTCAACCGTGTCGATGAAACTCTCGTCGCCAAAGTGCACGGTAAGGGGCACAACAGTGATGCCGTTGTCCTTGTATATCTCGCGGGTAAGGTCGGAACTGCTGTCGGTGACCAAGGCTATTCGCGTCATCTCCTGTCCTCCTCACTCAACCGAGATCAAGTAGTAGTAGAGCGGCTGTCCCCCATACTGGACCTCGAACTCCACTTCGGGATAGCGATCCCTGAGCCCCGAAGCCAGAGCTTGGGCGTCTTCTTCGGCCACACCTGCCCCGTACAGAATCGTAGCGATCTCATCCGTGTGCGAGTGCATTTGAGAGAAGAGCGAATATGCGACCTCGGAGAGGTCCTGCCCGACGAGTCTGAGATCCCCGTCGAACAGCCCGATAATGTCGTGCTCCCGTATGGTCAGGCCATTCGCGGCCGAGTCGCGCACCGCGTAGGTAACCTCGCCCGTCTTGACCTTCTTCACCGCTTCCGACATCTTCTCGATGTTCTCGCGCACAGGGGCAGATGGGGACATGGCCAGGAGAGCAGCCAGACCCTGCGGAACGGTCTTGCTTGGAACCACGTGGATCTTGATGTTGCTCAGGTCGGGAACCTCCGATGCTTTTCTCGCAGTCAGAATCACGTTGCCGTTATTTGGCAGTACGATGACCTCTTTGGCGTGCGCAGCCTGCGCGGCCTCGGCAATATCCTGAATGCTCGGATTCATCGTCTGACCGCCAGTCACCACAATGTCGGCGCCAAGGCTCATCAGAATCCTCTCTACTCCATCGCCCGCGGCCACAGCTACGACTCCAACATCCCGCTCGGCGGCAGGGGCAGGCGATGGCCGGGCCACTGCAGGCCGTGCGGAATCGCTCGCCGACTCGAACTCGTCATGCTGGTCTTGCATGTTGTCGATGTCGATTTCGTGAAGAGAACCGTAGGTAATGCACGTATCAAGCACAATGCCGGGAGTATTGGTGTGAACGTGCACCTTGACCGTGCCGGCATCGCCCACGACCAGCATCGAATCGCCTTCTGCAGCAGAGATGATCGCGCCCTTCACAGCATCAGGGTTGAGTCGCTCACCCCGAATGATGAATTCCGTGCAGTATCTGAACCTGATCTCTTCCCTTGCAGGCCTGGGCTCGGCAGGCCGCCGAACGGGCGCGTGTGCCCCTCTGGGCGCCGGGGCGGCTTTCTCTCCACGCAGACCCATGGCGAATCCCTGCATGAACACGATAAGCCCCTTCCCGCCGGCGTCGACCACACCCGCCTCTTTGAGGGTCGGAAGCATATCGGGGGTTTTGCCCAGAGTGATCTCGCCCTGCCGTATGGCCTCGTCAACCACGCCAAGCAGATCTCGGCCGTCCCGGGCTGCTTGAACCGCTGCGCGGCCGCCCATCCTCGCTACCGTGAGTATGGTTCCCTCTACTGGCTTCATCACGGCCTTGTATGCCACACTGGCCGCTTCCTGCAGCGCAGCGCCCACATCGGACGGGGACGCGATGGGCAGCCCGTGGAGTTTCCTGGCGAAGCCCCGCATCAGTTGAGAAAATATGACCCCCGAGTTCCCGCGGGCGCCCATCAGCGATCCGACTGCTATGGCATCCGCCGTCAAGCCTACGTTGGAATCTGGGGATTTCTGCGCTTCCTTAAGCGCCGCCGAAACCGTCAGGTACATGTTGGTCCCTGTGTCGCCGTCGGGAACAGGAAATACGTTGAGCGAGTCAACTATGCTCTTATTCTCACCCAGCCAGGCAACTCCAGACGCGAAGGCAGCGATCAGGGCATGCCCATCGAGCCCCTTCATCTCAGGCGCCCGGCCGTGTTTCGCTCCAGCCATTATTTGTGCCGTTCCTTTCCGCCCGCACCCACTCGTACGCCATGCACGTTCACATTTACCTCCGAGACACGAAGACCCGTTGTGGTCTCCAGAACGTACTTGACCTTATCCATGACGTTGTTCGCTACTTCCGTAATTCGGGTGCCGTACTCTACAATGATGTATAGCTTGATTCTTACATCGTCGCCTTCCACATCGACTTCCACCCCGCGGGCTATGTTGTCGCGTCCAAGAAGCTCAGCGATGCCGTCGGTGATGGTGCGCGAGGCCATGCCAACTAGCCCATAGCACTCGGTCGCGGCCATGCCGGCTACCGCGGCTATCACATCGTCGGCTATGGTTATCTCCCCGAGCTCTGTGTTCATAGCTCTGCCCATTGCGAAACCTCCAATACGAACCTGCCAGCAGTTTTCATCTATTCTATAAACGTATGAGCTATTCCTTCTTGACGTGCTCTTGCGTAGTCTGCCCGCCTGTGATAGTATTTAGGTTGTGCGTGTCAGGCGCTGCAAGGAGGAATTCGCATGCCCAAGATGTGTGCGGTCTGTGGCAAGTCCCCGTCTTCGGGGAACAACGTGAGCCACTCGGAGCTCAAAACGAGGCGCCGTTGGTATCCAAACCTCCAGAAAGTCAGAGCGGTGGTCGACGGAAGTCCTCGCCGCATAACCGTCTGTACCAGATGCCTTCGTTCGGGCAAAGTCACCCGAGCGATCTAGAGCCTGGCCCTCGATTTGAGAGTTTCTCAAGCAACGCCCCCATGGTCGGGGGCGTTTCACATTATCCGGGCCCTTTGTATCCGGGCTTTCTCCCGCAGCTGCCGTACGACACCGTAGTCTGTTGTCGCGAGCCCAACCCGAACGCCCGAACGCGACCTGGGGCCATGGCAATCAGATCCGGCGGTGACTATCAGCCCATACTGCCCGGCCACGCCCTTGTATCGAGCCCTCTGCTCTTCGCTGTGCTCAGGATAGACTGCCTCGATGCCTGCAAGTCCCGCCTCCACCAACGAAGGTATCATGTCGTCATAACGGGACAGACCAGGGTGAGCCAGCACCGCAGCACCGCCGGCAGCCAGAATCGCGCGGACTGCGTCATGAGGCGACAGCTTGGACCGCCTCACATACGCCGGGGCATGCCTGCCGATGTAGCGCGAGAAGGCCTCGTCCCACGAACCCACTAACCCCGCCCGCATCAGAGCTTGAGCCACGTGCGGTCGTCCAAGCGCGCCATCGTCGGAGAACCTCCGCACCTCGTCCATGCTGAGCTGCGCGCCCAGGTCAGACAGGCGGCCTAACATCTTCCGAACGCGTTCCTCCCTGCTGGCACGTTGCGACTCCAAGAGTTCGAGCAGCTCGTGATCTCTCAGGTCGACGAAGTAGCCCAGTATGTGGACTTCCCCATTGTCGACATCGGTGGATAGCTCCAGCCCAGGCACGATCTGTATGCCAAGCGCGGCGCCTTCGGCCGCCGCCTCATCTATGCCGGCGACTGAGTCATGATCAGTTACAGCTATGGCGCGCAGGCCTCGCTGATGGGCCTCCGCCACCAACTCGCGCGGAGCGAAGGTGCCGTCAGACGCTGTGGTGTGACAGTGAAGGTCAACGGACCCTTCTGACACCTACAGTCACCTTCTCTCCGTTAACATCCCACTCCTTGACGTATTCTCCCACAGGCTCTCCCTGAGCGAGGCTGAGGGAGAGGGTTTCAGCCATAAGGTACTCCCGGTGCTTCGCCACAGCGCGCATGGATTCGTAGCCGCCCACGAGCACCGTATGGATGCGGTCAGATATCTCAAACCCTGCCTCCTTGCGCGTGGTCTGTATCTTGTTGACCAGTTCCCGCGCGAAACCCTCCATCTTGAGATCGTCAGTTATGGCAGTGTCCAGAGCCACCCACCGCCCATTGTTCGTTTCCACATGAAATCCCTCACGGGCCACGGTCTCCACTGCTATTTCCTCCGGCAGTATCGACACATCCCCTGTGCCGTCCAGCGTCAAGACTACCGGGCGTCCGGCCAACACATCCTGGGCGACAACACCCGCGTCAGCCTGCAAAAGCGCCGATGCGATCGCGCGCATCAGTTTGCCGTGCTTCGGCCCGAGCAGATCGTACCTGGGCTTGATTGTATGCGAGACGAATTCGCCCATGTCGGAAGCGAACTCAATGCTCCGCACGTTCAGCTCTTCCTCGACCAGGTCGGCCAGGGCCGTCAGGTCTTCCCGTTCTGCCCGAGCCGCCTGCACAACGATCCTGGAAAGCGGTTGCCTGTTCTTGATGTTCACCGCATTGCGGGCAGCCCGGCCCAGGTAAACGACCTGTCGGGCCAAGTCCATCTCTCGCTCCAGGCGCAGGTCGACAGCGGATTCGTCCGGCACCGGGTAGTCTGCCAGATGCACGCTGCCCCGATTCGGCTCGAGGTTGCCGTAGATCTCATCGGCCAGGAACGGCGTGAACGGCGCCACAAGCCTCGCTATGGTCGCGAGCGCCTCATGCAGCGTAAGGTAGGCCGCCTCCTTGTCGCGCGTCATCTCGCTGGCCCAGTAGCGCCTGCGGCATCTGCGCACATACCAGTTGGACAAGTCGTCGACGAACTGCTCGATCTTGCGCCCGGCGGCGGTGATATCATACCCGTCCATCAGATCGGTGACCCGCCGGACAAGCTCTGCGAGCCTAGACAGCAGCCACCTGTCGATCACAGCTCGCCCGGCCGGCGGCACAGTGTGCTCCGCCGGGTCAAACCCGTCTATATTGGCGTACAACACGTAGAACGCGTACACGTTCCACAGAGTGCCCATGAACTTGCGCATGGCCTCGGTCACGCCTTCCTCGTAGAAACGCGTCGGCGTCCACGGGGCGTTGACCGTGTACAGATACCACCTTACGGCGTCCGCGCCCTGCGCATCGAATATCTTCCACACGTCCGCCACGTTTCCCCGGCTCTTGCTCATCTTCAGGCCCTGCTCATCGAGGACTAGCCCCAGAACCATGCAGTTTTCAAAGGGGGCGCGGTCGAACAGCAAAGTCGATATGGCCAGAAGCGTGTAGAACCAGCCGCGAGTTTGGTCCACAGCCTCGGTTATGAAGTCGGCCGGGAAAGACTCAGCGAACATATCCTGGTTCTCGAAAGGGTAGTGCCACTGGGCGAAGGGCATCGACCCTGAATCAAACCAGCAGTCCATCACCTCAGGCACCCGCCGCGCATCGCCGCCGCACTCGGGGCAGGACAGCACGGCCTGGTCTATAGAGGGCCTATGCAATTCGAAGTGCTCCGGCAGCTCCTTAGCCATCTGCCTGAGCTCCGCCACACTCCCGACTGCATGTTCATGCCCGCAGTCTTGGCATATCCAGATCGGCAGCGGAGTACCCCAGTAGCGCTCGCGGCTGACAGCCCAATCCACCACGTTCTCGATGAAATTCCCGAACCGCCCATCGCGGATATGCTCTGGATACCAGTTGATCGTGTGGTTGTTCGCTATCAGCCTGTCGCGAAGCTCCGACATGCGGATGAACCACGAGGCCCGAGCGTAGTACAGCAGCGGTGTGTCGCAACGCCAGCAAAACGGATAGCTGTGCTCATACTCCATCTCCGAGTACAGAAGGCCGCGGCGATTTAAGTCCTCGATGATCAGAGGATCGGCTTCCTTGACGAACATCCCGCTCCACGCGCCCGCGCTTTCATCAAAGCGCCCCTGCGTGTCGACGAGCTGCACTATAGGCAGGCCATTTGCCTGCGCCACCCGCATGTCGTCTTCGCCGAACGCAGGCGCGATGTGCACAATGCCGCTTCCATCGGTGAGCGTGACGAAATCCCCGGCTACGACGCGGTATGCCGGGGCATCGGGCTCTGCCAAGCTGAACAGGGGTTCGTACTCCATGCCGACAAGTTCAGACCCACGCACGGCGCGGAGTATGGTGTGCGGCGCATCCACTCTGGACTCGACCAGATCCCGGGCCATGATGAGGGTTTCGTCGCCGACTCTTACGTAGGCATACTCGAAATCAGGCGACACGGCCAGAGCAACGTTGGATGGAAGCGTCCACGGCGTAGTGGTCCAGGCAAGCAATGAGAGCCCTTCTTGCCCAACGACACGGAATCGCACGAAGATAGACGGCTCAGCCACATCTCGGTAACCCTGGGCCACCTCGTGGCTGGACAGAGCCGTGCCGCAGCGCGGGCAGTACGGGACGACTTTGTGTCCCCGGTACATCAGGCCCTTCTCCCAGATGGTCTTGACGGCCCACCACACCGACTCGATGTACGAGTCGTGGTAGGTCACATACGGATCGTCCATGTCTACCCAGAAACCCAAGCGCTCAGTCATCCGCCGCCATTCCTGCTCGTACTTGAACACCGACTCCTTGCACCTCTGAACGAAGCTGCCGACACCGTACTCCTCGATCTGGGGCTTGCCGCTTATGCCCAGCTGCTTCTCGACCTCCAGCTCCACGGGAAGGCCGTGCGTATCCCATCCGGCTTTGCGGGGCACGTAGTAGCCTTTCATGTTCTTGTAGCGCAGGACCACGTCTTTCATCGCCCGCGTCAGAACGTGCCCCGGGTGGGGCAGCCCGTTCGCGGTAGGCGGTCCCTCAAAGAACACGAACTTGGGAGCTCCCTCTCTCTGGGCGACGCTCCGCTCGAACACGCGTTCGCTGCTCCAGCGCTCGAGAATCTCCCGCTCCATCCGAGGGAAATCCATAGCTGCATCAACTTTTTTGAACATGACCAGACGCTACCTCCTCACAAAACACGTCTGGGACGTACGGGATATCTGCCAGACGCGCGACCAAGCTCGACCAAAAATCAAATCCCTCGTCCACAAGGGACGAGGGATAAGCTCGCGGTACCACCCTTTTTGGCCCGGCATAACGTGCACCGCCAGCCGGGCGGCGGCACGCGGGATCCGGGTCCACTCGTTGGACGCACCCAGATAACGCAGGGCCTGCGGCAACGCCTACTCGAAGCCTTCTCCAAGCCTTTCGGCGCGCGGCTCAGGGGCGATTCTCACAGCAGGGCCAGCGCAGGGTTCCCACCATCCCCCGCTCTCTTCCGCCGCCTCCGGCGCTACTCTTCCCTTCATCGCCTTTATCGTTTTTCGACTGTAATCCAATCTACCATATCCCGGAGCGAAGCGTCAACCAAATGTGGACCACCAACATCTCGCCTTCATCCACCTGCACACGCGCGGCAGGACCTGACATGTAGTTGGATACCCCTCTCGACTCACCGTACTCCAGGACGTCGCCGTCAAGCGAATAGTGCAACCCGTCAGCGTGCACTCCATGTGCGCTTCCGCGACGAGCGCATCAGCGGCGTCCCTGTTTTCCCTTGGAGGAACCGTCCCCAAGCACGCCCTTCTTCAGCAGGAAAGCCACGACAACGGCTGAGAGGATCATCTCAGGGATGAGGAAACTGGCATTGTACACTGCCGAGTACTGCCACACAGGAGTGCCCTCGGGCGCGTATTGCCCGAAGAACACGATCCCTGACGCGAAGAAGCATAGGAACTGCAGAAACGAACCGGCGATGGCGCCGCTGACGACCCGTTTCACACCCTGGCCAAATGACATTAGCGGAGCTAGGCCCAACACCATCGAAGCAAGAGGGTAATCCAGAATGGCCTGAAGAGGATGGACAACTTCTGCGCCCGTTGCCAGTTTCAGCAACCCCGTTACCAGCCCCGCCAGTACGCCGGGGTACGCACCCCTTTGAAATGCCAGGTATAGAATGGGAATCAACTCGAGCGATACGGATCCGCCCTGCGGCATTTGGAAGATCTTCAGACGGCCCAGTATCCATGCGAGCGCCGCGGCAACGCCCGCCTCTGCCAGGATCATGGTTTGGCTTGCTCTGCGCGACTTGGGATTCGACATAGCAGGTGCCTCCTTGTGCGCCGTGCCGCCCGGCTCGTTCCAGAAAAAAGCTGCGGAAAACAAAGGTGACCCGCAGCTTAAAAGGGACTTCACCGCTTTCCTACGCTGGCATTACCCAGGGCGGGGATGAACCCCGCGCGAACAGGTTCGAGGGTATCGGGCCTCCTGCCGGGTCATTTGGGTCACCCAGCAGTTGTGCCCGCTCTCAGCCCGTATGGCTCCCCTAGCGGATCGGCACATTATGTGATTGTGCGGTACTATCGGTAGAATTCTACGCGGCACGCCGTAATCCTTCTCCTCGGATCACATGTTTCAAACCTCACACCGTAAAGGCAACCTGAAGCGCATCGCCGTCTCGCCCCACCAGAATGTCGCGAATCAGGTGGCCAGGAATGACCGCCGACATCGCCTTCCTTGCTCGGATCACCAGTTCTGCGTCTGACAGGTCGGCAACCTCCCGCGCATCGCTAGAGTCCAGGGCGATGGTGGCGACAAGCAGGCCTCTGACGTCAGTGACCTTCATTGGACTTGCCTCCTCCCGCATCTTCTAGACGGTTCGACGCGAGAGAAGCGTGTCCTCCGTATACCGCGCCCCCGGTTTTCGAGCTCTTCCGCCAGGCGTCCGACGACTGTTGCTGTTTGCCTCGGTCAGGCGCGCCGTCCTGTCGAGACTTCACGCACAACGCAGAATCGAAAGGGCCGGCCCGAAACATCGCGAGGCCGGCCCAGAGTAGCGAGCGCCCTGCGTCACTCTGTGCACGCCCGCTACTGGCTCAGTTGCTTCGCGAGAAATCCCGCCGCAGTCTCGCCCAGCTTCAGCTCGAGGTCGCCCATGCTGTGCCCCTCTGTCGAGAGGATCACGACCGCGCCTGCGATGTCGCCTTCCACGATGATCGGGGCCACCACCTGGCTCGAATAGTCCAGGTCCGAAATTGGGGGGTTCTCATTGGGAACATTGGACAGGAATGGCTTTCGGGTGCGCATCACCTCTTCAACATGCTCCGTGATGCGCCTCTCAACGAAACCCTTCGTGGGCGCTCCTGAAACCGCCACGATCTCGTCCTGGTCGGCGATGAGCACAATGTGCCCAGTGCCATCGTGGAGTGAGTCAGCGTATTGCTGCGCGAAGTCTCCCAGGTCAGCGATGGGCGAGTACTTCTTCAGGATTACCTCGCCCTCGCGATCTGTGAATATCTCAAGCGGATCACCCTCACGTATGCGAAGGGTTCTTCGGATCTCTTTCGGAATCACTACTCGGCCCAAGTCATCGATTCTCCGGACAATGCCTGTCGCCTTCACCCGCATCCCTCCCTTGCTAGTAGTCTACCTTCGCTCAAACTTGCTTATGCTCGCGTCCAAATGGGGATTGCGGACCGATTCGGAGGGACTGCAAAAGCAACGACCACCGTGGAAAATCAAAAAAGGAGGCTTGCAGCGATCTGCTCTCCGGCTGCTACATCCCGTTACGTGACTACCCGACCCCTTTCGGCGCCGAGCGGCCATTACACGGAATGCAACAACCTTTGATCGACCAACGTCCGAACTTGGGCATCATGCTGCAATCTCTCGACTGCAACACCACACTTTCGCTCGTACGCTGATCTTAGCTCGACCGCTGCAGATAGATTTCCCTACAGCGACGATCTCATCAACCGCCGCCATAAGTTGGGCCACCTGCAACGATCTTCGCGCCGGCCGACTGTGATCACCTTTGGAACCACAGCCGACCTTTGCTCGACCCACAGCGAACTTGACTGCGGGTCTTCGCTCGACCGTTGCAAACCTCGTTAGGTATCATGGCCTCGCCGAGGGCAAATATGCGCGCGGCATGTGGTATATTATGGCCGCATTGCCAGAGCGCTACCTCACACTAACCCCACTTGCCCTTCCCCATATGTCCCCTGATCTCGGCCTTTGCAGCCTGTCCGATTATCCTGGCGTGTTCGTCCGCGTATTTGAACAGGCTGACGCACGGCGGATCCAGGTCGTCTTCGATTCCGGCCTCGGCAAGCTTGAGCACCTCATCCATCAGTGCTATCAACCTGCACTGCAGGTTGTTCGTAAAGCGAGACCTGTGCACCAGATTAGCCTCCGCCTCCTCGAGCGCGCTGAACTTCTCCTTGGGAGCGCCGCACTTAGGGCACTTCTCCGGAGGATTCTCGCCATCGTGTATGTACCCGCACACTCCGCATCTCCACAGTTTCATGCCTACACCTCCCCAAGTCGCCGCCGTGGCAGAGCGTTAGTAGTTCCTGACGTTCAGCTCGTAGTAGGACTGAGGATAGGCGCACGCCGGGCAGGACTTCGGCGCCTCGGCGCCTTCGTGGATGTAGCCGCAGTTCCGGCACTTCCAGCTGACGGGCTGGTCCTTCTTGAACACTGAGGCGTTTTCGATGTTGGCGAGGAGAGCCTTGTAGCGGGCCTCGTGATGCTCTTCGACCTCGCCTATCTCCCGGAACACGTATGCGATATCCTCGAAACCCTCTTCGCGCGCCACCCGCTCGAACTCCGGGTACATGCTAGTCCACTCGTAGTTCTCGCCTTCCGCAGCGTCTTTCAGGTTTGCCGGCGTCGCTCCAACGATCCCCACGAATCCTGCCAACCTCTTCGCGTGCGCCTTCTCATTGTCGGCCGTCTCTTCAAAGATGGCCGCGATCTGCTCGAGTCCCTCTTTTCTGGCTACCTCGGCGAAATAAGTGTATTTGTTCCTCGCCTGCGATTCTCCTGCGAAGGCAGCCATGATGTTGTCGTGCGTCTTGGTTCCTGCAAGTCCCTTTCGCACCATTGCCAACCTCCCTACTCTCTTCCTGCGCATCGCTTCATGCTCCGCGCTGTTCTAGGCCTCCTCAAAAGCATCCTTTCCAACACCGCAGTCCGGGCAGACCCAATCCTGAGGAACGGCCTCAAAGGCGGTGCCGGGGGCGATGCTTCTGTCCGGATCCCCCACCGTGGGATCGTAGATGTAGCCACACACAGTGCAGACCCACTTGCTCATTGCTATACCCCCCTAGAGTACCTTCACTACAATCGTATACCATGGAGTGGATACGGCTGTCAACATGATCGCGCACAATGATCGGACATCATTCGGCACAGCGAAAGGAAGACGCCCGGAACCATCGGATGACGGCGCCGGGCATCCCAAATGCAACAAGCAGCCCTGTAAGCCGAGTTCTGTCGAGAGTGATCATCTATCTCGAACTCATGTTGCCATGAGCCTCAAGCGGCCCAACCCGAGGGAGAAGCGGGCAACTTCATGTCCCTCCTATTTGGCCTTGCTCCGGGTGGGGTTTACCTAGCCGCCCGGTCGCCCGGACGCTGGTGCGCTCTTACCGCACCGTTTCACCCTTGCCATGCGCCGGCTCTGCCGTGCTTGGCGGTTTGATTTCTGTGGCACTTTCCTTGAAGTCGCCTTCACTGGGCGTTACCCAGCACCCTGCCCTGCGGAGCTCGGACTTTCCTCAGGCGGACATGCATCCGCCCGCGATCACTCAGACTGCTTGTCACTCTTCACGGTACATGCTACCACTGGGCCGACCATGACGTCAACTGCGTACGGCCCCGAGAAGATCCTTGTACGTATCCGGATCCATGCCTACATCAGTGCGCTTGGCCGAGACATCAGTGCCCCGACTTCTGGCACACTCGATACAGCGCTTGGTCTCCGGAAGCGCCTCAGCCCTCTCCTTGGGTATTAGCTTGCCACAGATCTCACATCTGCGCCTCACGCTGCGACTCGCCTCCGATGCGGTACCAGGATGTTTGGCACCCTCTAGATTATATTTCTACATCGCGCAGGGAGTTCCTTTGCACAACTCAGAGAATTCTTGGGCGGAAAGCAAAGAGGCGGACAAACGTCCGCCGAACCTCCGCATATGGTGGGCCCACCAGGATTCGAACCTGGGACCAATCGGTTATGAGCCGACCGCTCTACCGCTGAGCTATAGGCCCACTGGCTCCCCGAGCAGGATTCGAACCTGCGACCCACCGGTTAACAGCCGGTTGCTCTACCGCTGAGCTATCGAGGAATGAACTTGCTTAAATCATTATAGCGCACGCCAACGGCGAGGTCAACCTACTCGAGGAAGTCCTTCAGCTTCTTGCTGCGGTTGGGATGACGCAGCTTCCTTAAGGCCTTGGCTTCGATCTGCCGTATGCGCTCCCTGGTGACGCCGAACTCCTGACCCACTTCTTCTAGAGTTCGGGCACGCCCATCGTCGATCCCGAACCGTAACCTCAGCACCTTCTCCTCCCGGGGGGCCAGCGTGTACAGAACCTCCTGCAACTGTTCCTTGAGAAGCAGGAACGACGCCGCATCGGGAGGCGCCAGGGCGTCCTCGTCTTCTATGAAATCCCCCAGGTGGGAGTCTTCCTCCTCGCCTATGGGCGTTTCCAGCGACACTGGCTCCTGCGCCACCTTCATTATCTCCCTGACGCGCTCAACAGGGAAGTTCATGGCTTCTGCGATCTCCTCCGGCACCGGGGCACGCCCCAGTTCCTGAAGCAACTGCCGCTCTACTCGCACGAGCTTGTTTATGGTTTCGACCATGTGCACCGGGATGCGAATGGTCCGGGCCTGGTCGGCTATGGCCCTTGTAATGGCTTGCCTGATCCACCAGGTCGCATATGTGCTGAACTTGTATCCCTTGCGGTAGTCGAACTTCTCCACCGCTTTGAGCAAGCCCAGGTTGCCTTCTTGTATGAGGTCGAGGAAGAGCATCCCACGCCCCACATACCGCTTGGCAATGCTGACGACCAGCCGGAGATTGGCCTCAGTCAGCCGCCGTCTGGCCTCCTCATCGCCGGCCTCGATCCTCTTGGCCAGCTCGACTTCCTCTTCGGCTGTGAGAAGCGGGACTCTACCGATCTCCTTGAGGTACATCCGGACAGGGTCGTCGATGGCAACGCCCTCGGGAACCGAAAGGTCTGCCCCGGTTTCCTCCTGCTCTGTGCTCTCAGCCTCAGGCTCCAACGCTTCGACTGCGCCATCTCCATCGACCTCGTTGTCTCCGGCACAGCCGATGATGTCGACTCCGTATTCTCCCAGCGCCTCGTACATCTCGTCTATCTGATCCGGAGTGAGGTCAACGTTCTGCAACGCGTCCATGATCTCACGGTCAGTGAGAACGCCTCGCTTCCTGCCTCTTGCGACGAGGTCTCTCAATTCGGGCGCGCTCAATTCCTTGGGCATGATCTCCTCACCTTCCGAATCGCCATGCAGACAGCCGATCTCACCGGCGGCAGCACTCTTGTTAGTATAGCGTCCGCTTTCCCCGAAGAGCCTCCGCGAGGCGCTTTTGCTCATCCAGAAGCGATCTGATGCGTTCGTGGTCGCCCGCCTCTTCGGCCTTCCGGACCTCGGGCCCGATCTCTCCCAGACGATGCTGTATCCCCAGATGCTGCCAGGTCTTCAAGGTATTTTCCAATCCGTCCGTTTCAGTTTCGAAAACCCCGCCTGCCGAGAGAATCTCAGTGGCGTAGTCGCGGATTTCCTCGGGGCACTCATCGACTAACTCGGCGTACGATACTGATCTGCCCTCCTGGTCGCCGCGACACATCATCGCCAACAGCTCGCGGTTGGCTGCGACACGAAACCCATCGGGGCCGATCTCCGTTGCGATCCGCGATAGGTTCGCGCTCGACGCCGCTGCCAAGCGGATCAGAGCCCGTTCCACCTCAAGATATGCCTTGCTTCCCCATACGGGGTCACTCGGCGCCGTAAACGCTTCTGGACGCGCGGAGACGGTTCGAGCACCGGGGGCTCTGCGCCCCGCCGCCGCCCGGCGCACATCGGCCGCAAGCGCCGATGGGTCCACGCCCAATCTGCCCGAGAGTTCCCTCACGTATTCGGCGCGCTCGACCTCGCCGGCAAGGTCGGCCACCACTGCAACCACAGCCTCGGCTGCTGAAAGACGGCTCTCTAGCGCGGACATGTCAGTAGCCCCGAGTATCTGCTCAATGCGGTAGCGAGCATACGGCACAGCCTGTTGGATCGCCCCATCCAGCGCTTCCCCGCCGAAATGCCGCACTAGGCTGTCGGGATCATGCCCTTCGGGCAGCATCGCCACCATCACGTCGAGCCCGATGCCGGATATCGTTCCAACGCCCCGCTCTGTGGCGGCCGAACCGGCGGAGTCAGCATCGTAGCACATGACAACCCGCTGCGCGTACCTGGATATCATCCGCGCTTGCTCCCGCGTGAGCGCTGTCCCGAGAGTCGCCACCGCGTTTCCAACGCCTGCCTGATGGGCAGCCACAACGTCCATGTAGCCTTCCACCAGCACCGCCGTCTGGCGCGCGCGGATGTGATCCGCCGCGCGGTTGAGGCCGTAGAGGTTCGCGCGCTTGTTGAAAACCGGCGATTCAGGGCTGTTCAGGTATTTGGGCGTGGAATCGTCCAACGCCCGTCCACCGAAACCGACCACGCGATTATACACATTGACGATTGGAAAGATCACGCGGTTCCTGAAACGATCATAATACCGTCGACCCGAGCTCCCCGTATCCACCGCCGCCAGCCCCGCCTCGGCCAGCAGATGGGGCGGCGCCCCGCTGCGGCCCATGGCGGTGATCAACCCGTTCCAGCTAGGAGGCGCATATCCAACACTGAACAGCTCCTGCGCCTCTGGGCTCACACCGCGCTGCGCCAGGTACTCGCGAGCAGGACCCGCCGCCGCCGATTTCAGCAGAACCTTAGCGTAATACTTCATGGCGAGCTCGTTCAGTCGGTAAGCCCGCTCTCGCCGCTCGCGCGCCTCCCGTTCGGCCTGCGTTTCGGGGTTTTCGGACACATCAATCCCCGCGCGCTCTCCGAGGCGCCGAACTGCCTCTCGGAATGTGAGTCCCTCAAGCTTCATGATGAAGGTGAACACGTTACCCCCTGCATGGCATCCGAAGCAGTAGAATAGCTGCTTGTCGGGGGAGACGGTGAAGGACGGAGTGCGCTCCGCATGAAACGGGCACAAGCCCACGTACCTTCCGCCAACCTTCTTGAGCTGTACGGACTCCGACACCACAGAGAGTATGTCGTTCGATTCGCGCACCTGGTTCACCAGGTCATCGCTGTATCTAGACGTCACATCGAACCAACCCCTGCCGGGGTAGTGTTCTCCGGCAACACGCGTTCTCCTGCCTGGTGCGCATTTGCGTCTCGCACGCCCCGATCCTTCCCAAAAAGAACCCCGCTTCCGAATTCACGACCTGGCGGAAGCGAGGGCATCCAAACCGCAAGGACACGTCCGACTTGTGTTTCGATATTCGACCCGGGATCGAAATTCCCTTCTACGATGCACAATGTTTCCCCGCTCCCCCCCATCTGACAGCAGTGTCCTTAATATTCCGCAACATTGCCCGCTTATGCAGGATGCCTGCTAAACCCGGTTACGCTAGTACACTGCCCACGGCGCCGGGACGAAACGGTGTGTCCACTGTTTCATGGCGTACCTGTCAGTCATGCCGGCTATATAGTCCACGGCCATCCGCGTGGGGTCGGATGCAGCCGCAGGTTCTCCCGAATCCCCGATGAGCTCGTTCACATGCCCAACGTAGTAGTGGAACAGCTCAACCAGCAGCCTTTTGGCCTTGTCCGCCTCCACCTTTGCCATGGAACCCTCATAGACACGGTCAAACATGAACCGGCGCAAGATGGCCATTCCCTGCGCCACCTTGGGGCTCTGGCAGATCTCGGGCTTGCCTTCGCTTTGCCGGATGACGTCGGCTACCAGTGTATCCAGGCGTTCCCGTCTGGTCGGGCCCAATATATCGCGAACCTCTTCAGGGATCATGCTCTCGGTTATGACGCCTGCCCGCACCGCGTCGTCCACATCATGGTTGACATAGGCTATCTTGTCGGCCAGCTTTACTATCTGCCCCTCTAGAGTAGCCGCCTGCTTGGGCCAATCCGCCGAATGGCACAGTATGCCGTTCCTCACCTCCCAAGTGAGGTTCAGCCCGCGCTCATCCTTGCCGTTCCGCCGCTCCACGAATTCGACTACTCTGAGGCTCTGCTCGTTGTGGTGGAAACCGCCAGGCAGCACTTCGTCCATGGCGGCCTCGCCGGAGTGGCCGAAAGGCGTATGCCCCAGATCATGCCCGAGCGCGATTGCTTCGGTCAGGTCCTCGTTGAGCATGAGGGCACGAGCTATCGTCCGCGCTATCTGCGAGACTTCCAGTGTGTGCGTGAGGCGCGTCCGATAGTGGTCGCCCTCCGGGGAGTAGAAAACTTGCGTCTTGTGTTTCAGCCTTCTGAACGCTTTGCAGTGTATTATTCGGTCACGGTCACGCTGATAGCAGGTACGGAACTCGTCGGCCTCCTCATGCCGGTCGCGGCCGCGCGAGTCGGCAGCAAGCGCGGCGCAAGGCGAAAGACGCGCAGTCTCCTCCCGCTCGATCCTCTCTCGTACGGTCACGCCGCACCCCTCCTCGCTCCGATTGGGACAAATGGCCCACGCGGCATGACGCGCCGCGTGGGCCGATGGCAGACCCTGTTTGTCTATTTCACCTCTAGCGACAGGTTTTCCTGCAGCAACCCTTGCTACATGTCTCTTCTGTTGCCTTTCTCGGCTTTTTCAGCTCGGCCTGGGCCGCCGCCAGCCTCGCGATGGGCACGCGATACGGTGAACAGCTCACATAGTCGAGCCCGGCTCGGTGGAAGAAATCGATGGAGTCCGGATCCCCGCCGTGTTCGCCGCAGACGCCGATCTTGAGGTTGGGACGCACGCTCCGTCCACGCTGCACGCCCATCTCCACCAGCTGGCCTACGCCTTCCTGGTCAAGAGATTGGAACGGATCGGACTTCAGTACATTCCCATCGATGTACGGGGCCAAGAACTTGCCCGCATCGTCGCGGCTGTAGCCGAAGGTCATCTGAGTCATGTCGTTGGTCCCAAACGAGAAGAACTCCGCCGTTCGGGCGATCTTGTCGGCGACCAGGGCCGCGCGGGGAACCTCGATCATCGTTCCGAGCAGATAATCCAGCTTTACTCCGTACTCCCGGATCGCGTCGTCGGCGATTCTCACCGCATAGTCGCGGATCATCTCCATCTCACCGGTGGTGCCGACGAGAGGGATCATCACCTCGGGCAGTACCTCGACGCCTTCGCGGGTCAGCTCGCAGGCGGCCTCGAAGATCGCCCTCACCTGCACCTCGTAGATCTCAGAGAACACTACTCCCAGGCGGCAACCGCGGAATCCCAGCATGGGGTTGAGTTCGTGGAGGGACTCGATGCGTTCACGCACCTTCGCCTCGGAAATGCCCATTTCGGTCGCGATTTCGGAGATCTGTTTGGTCTGCTCCATGCTGGGAAGGAACTCGTGGAGCGGCGGGTCCAGAAGCCTGATGGTTACAGGCAGTCCTGCCATCTCCCTGAAGATCCCCATGAAGTCGCCCTTCTGGAAGGGCAGCAGTTTGACCAGCGCGGCGCGCCTCTGCTCTTCGGTGTCAGAAAGAATCATCTCGCGCATGGCGCGAATCCGGTCCTCCGCAAAGAACATGTGCTCAGTACGGCACAGGCCGATGCCCTCGGCTCCGAAGGCCCGCGCCTGCTTGGCGTCTTGCGGTGTATCCGCGTTGGTGCGAATCTGAAGCGCGCGGAACTTGTCGGCCCACTCCATGAGCGTCCCGAAGCTCCCTGTCAGCTCAGGCTGGACCAGAGGCGCTTTTCCCTCGATAACCTCACCTGTGGACCCGTTTAGGGTGATCCAATCGCCCTCGGTGAGCGACACGTTGCCCGATACCATCTTCTTCTCTCTTTCGTTGATGAGGATAGCTCCGCAGCCTGCAACGCAGCAAGTGCCCATGCCGCGCGCAACCACTGCCGCGTGGCTTGTCATGCCTCCGCGAGAGGTGAGTATGCCCACTGCCGCATGCATGCCCCCGATATCTTCAGGCGAGGTTTCGGTCCGCACCAAGATCACTTTCTCGTCGCGCTCTGCCCAGGCTTCGGCCGCGTCCGCCGTAAACACTATGCGCCCAACGGCGGCGCCTGGGGATGCCGGCAATCCCTTGGCGAAGGCTTTGACATTGGCCTTGGGGTCGATCATCGGATGAAGCAGCTGGTCGAGGTTGGCGGGAGGGACGCGCAGCACCGCGGTCTTCTCGTCAATCATGCCCTCTCCCACCATCTCAACGGCTATGCGCACCGCGGCCGTGCCGGTCCTTTTGCCGGTACGGGTCTGCAGCATGAACAGACGGCCGTCCTGTATCGTGAACTCGATATCTTGCATATCCCGGTAGTGCGCCTCGAGCTTGTGGTAGATCTGCTCAAGCTCGGCGTAGATTGTGGGCATCGATTCTCTGAGAGTGCTGATGGGTCTGGGTGTGCGAATGCCGGCGACGACGTCCTCGCCTTGTGCGTTCATGAGGTACTCCCCGTAGAACACGTTCTCGCCGGTGGCGGGGTCTCGCGTGAATGCCACGCCCGTGCCGGACGTATCGCCCATATTGCCGAAGACCATCGTCTGCACGTTGACTGCCGTGCCCCAGTCGCCGGGTATGCCGTTGATCTTGCGGTATGTAATCGCCCGCTGGTTGTTCCACGACCCAAACACTGCATCCACGGCGCCCCGCAGTTGCTCTTTGGGGTCCTCAGGGAAGTCGCGCCCCGCATGTTCCCGCGTGATAGCCTTGTACTCCGCGACCAGCTCCTTCAGGTCGTCGGCGGACAAATCCATATCCAGCTTCGCGCCGCGCGCCCGCTTCTTCGCGGCGATGGCTTCCTCGAAGCTCTCGTGCGGCACGCCCATGACCACATCTGAGTACATGTGCACAAACCGCCTGTAGCTGTCGTACACGAAACGGGGGTTGCCGGTCTTCTTGATAAGCCCTGCGGCGGTGACATCGTTCAGACCCAGATTGAGGATGGTGTCCATCATGCCGGGCATCGACACACGCGCGCCCGACCTCACCGACAGAAGAAGTGGGTTCTCAGGATCAGCGAATACCGCGCCCATATCCTTCTCCAGATGCGCCAGGTTGCAGTCGATCTGCTGCGCGAGGCCCTCTGCCCACTGGTTGCCGCTGGAGTAGTAAGCTATGCATGCTTCAGTGGTGATGGTGAAACCCGGGGGCACCGGAATCCCCAGATTCACCATTTCAGCCAGCCCGGCGCCTTTGCCGCCGAGGAGGTTCTTCATGTCGCCTGAGCCTTCCGCTCGACCGCCGCCGAAATAGTACACGTACTTTTGTGTCTCCCTGTCTGCCATGACAATCCTCCTATCCATTGCTGCTCTCCTCTTGCCAACTCAATCAAGATTCTACTCGACTAAGAGTTTTCCTTCAAGCGAATCTCATGAACATGAGCGGTCACTCGCCCGCGAACACTATTTTGGACAGGTCGACGACCATGGACAAGATGCCGGATAGCCACTTGAGCATCGCCAGGCGATTGCTCCGCACCACGTCGTCGTCGACCATGACCATGACCTCATCGAAATACCTGTCGATCACCGGGCCTATGGCGCTCATCCTTTCGAGAGCCGAAACACACGCATGTCTATCCACAAACCCCGACATGCGCGCTTGGATCGATGTGCGCACCTCTGCCTCCATCGCTTTGGCCGCATCGAACAGCGCCCGCTCGGCACCATCGTCGAAAAGCGATGGGCTGAACGCGTCTGTCTGAGCATTGAGCGCGATGTTTCGCACTCTGGCGCCCGCCGTGGCGAGCACGGCAAACCAAGCCTCGTCCACAACCTGCGCCACGGCGTACGCTCGCTCGAACACGCACGCCGGCCGGCCGCGATCCGCCGCAAGCACAGCGTCGGCTATGTCGTGCCTGAACCCGGCCTCTTCCAGGGAAACCTTCAGCCTGGCCTGGACGAAATCCATCACGTCCGCGATCACTTGCGCCCGCTCCGTTACGCCTCGAATCACCCCAGCCTGCTCAAACAGGCCCGCAGCGCAGGCGACAAGCGAATCCAGCTCCATCACGAACCTCCACTGCCCGTGCACGGAGGCGGCCCCTGCCGCCTGACGCCGCAGGGCATATGGGTCGGCGGAGCCCGAGGGAATGAGGCCTATGGAAAAGTAGCCCGTCAGCGTGTCGATCTTGTCGGCGATGGACAGAGCCGCCCCAAGGCGCGAGGCAGGAAGAACATCGCCTGCAAACCGCGGGAGGTAGTGTTCGAATATGGCCTCGGCAACGGCTGTGTCCTGCCCCTGCCGCAGCGCGTATTCGCGGCCCATGACGCCCTGCAATTCGGTGAACTCGCGAACCACAGCAGTGACCAGGTCCGCCTTGGCGAGCATGGCGGCGGTCTCCACGAGCGCCGGATCCTCGGCCCCATGGAGCAACTCCAATGCTAAGCGCCCGATTCGGGCCGCCTTGTCGTACATTGTCCCCAGTCTTTCCTGGAAAACTACGCCGCGCAGGTCGTCCACTCTCTCGACAAGCGGACGCCTCATGTCCTCTTCGAAGAAGAAGCGCGCATCGGCCAGCCTCGCCGCCAACACCTTCTCATTCCCCGCTCTGACCACGTCTATGGCGTGATCTCCGCCGTTACGCACTCCTATGAAGACTGGCATGAGGTTCCCATCGGCATCGCGAACCGGGAAGTAGCGCTGGTGATCCTGCATGGGCGTAATCACGCACGCCTCGGGCATGTCAAGGCAGTCGGGCGCGAAACTCCCGGCAAAAGCCGTGGGCCACTCCACGAGGAAGGTGATCTCCTCCAGAAGCTCAGGGTCGATCACCGCCCGACCTCCAATGGCCGCTGCCAGGCTTTCTGCTTGCTCGCGTATGCGGCGAGCACGCTCCCCTGGGTCCGCCATCACTCCCAGCTCGCGCAAGCGGTGCAGGCAGTCTTCAGCCGACCCAATCTCGTGCGCGCCCGGAGCCAGCGTGCGATGGCCCCACGTAGTACGACCGCTCGACACAGCATGCGTGTCGAAGTCGATCACTTCCTCGCCAAGCATGGCCGTAATCCACCTGATCGGGCGGGCGAACCGGAAATCGCGTGAGCCCCACCTCATGGATTTCGGGAAGGTCAAAGCTGCGATCATCTGCGGAAACAGTTCCGCCAGCACCGAGCCTGCCGGGCGACCCACTTCGACGACTGTGGCGAAAACATACTCTCCCTGCGGAGTTGGCTTGCGTGACAACTGGTCCACAGCGACTCCGGCCGACTTCGCGAAGCCCAATGCCGCCCTGGTCGGCTTGCCCTCGGAATCGAAAGCAGCCCTGGCTGCCGGTCCCCTGACCTCCCGGACCAAATCATGCTGCCTGGGAGCCACCTGGCACAGCTGCACGATGATTCTCCTCGGCGTACCGTAGGATTGCACTTCGGAGACTTCCAGCCTGGCGGAGGCCAGCGCCTTCTGCATGTATTCGCGCGCATCGGCAAGCGCCTGCCGCATGAAGCGAGCGGGCAGCTCCTCCATCCCGATTTCCAGAACCGCGTCTGTCACTGCCTTCGCCTCACCTGTCGCCATTTTCCGCCGCCTCCTCCTGCCCATGGTCGACCCAGGCACGCGCGACACGGCGGGCAAGCGATCTGATCCTGGCCATGTACTCAGCGCGCCCCGCGGCGCCGAACGCTCCCCTGGCATCAAGTATGTTGAAGACGTGGGAGCACTTCAGTACGTAATCATAGCCCGGCAAGACCAGATCTTCGTCGAGGCACCGCGATGCCTCCTTCTCGTAGTTTTCGAAAGAGGTTCGGAGAACGCCCGTATCTGCAACCTCGAAGGCGTACTTGGAGAACTCGTATTCCGCCCGGTGGTAGACATCCCCGTAGGTCAGCTCGCCGGTCCACTTCAGGTCGTATACATCGTCGACATGTTGGAGGTACATGGCGATTCGTTCGAGCCCATAGGTGATCTCGGCAGACACAGGACGGACATCCATCGCTCCGACCTGCTGGAAGTAGGTGAATTGAGTGATCTCCATGCCGTCCAGCCATACCTCCCAGCCCGTTCCCCATGCGCCCAGCGTGGGCGCCTCCCAGTTGTCCTCCACGAATCTGATGTCGTGCTCTGTCGGGTCTATGCCGATTTCGGCCAGACTGCCCAGGTATATGTCTTGAACGTCATCGGGGCTGGGCTTCAATATCACTTGATACTGATGGTGCTGGAATAGACGGTTGGGGTTATCGCCGTACCTGCCGTCGGCCGGCCGCCGCGACGGCTGGACGTAGGCCGCATTCCACGCGTCCGGCCCGAGGACCCTAAGAAAGGTGTGCGGACTCATAGTGCCGGCGCCCACTTCGACTACGTAGGGCTGCTGTATGGTCACATCGCGCCGGGCCCAGTAGTGTTCTAGGGTGAGTATCAAATCCTGAAAGTTCAACGATGTTCCCTCCCCGTGTCAGCGCTAAGAGGGCCACGCTAGAGGCCCAGTGCCGGATAGCCGGGAGCCATTGCGCGAATGAGAGCCGGGGTCACCGAAAGCTCAACCGCCGCGGCCAAAGCCAAGGCCGGGACGGTGAACAGAAGCAGTATGGCGATGCCTTCAGCGAAAGCGCGCCCCAGATCCCCGGTGGTCGCCCGTCCCCTCCACACCAAGGGGATGAGGAATCCCATTCGCATGCCCACAACCTGGCCCGCAATGAACGCCGGCAGTTCCAATACGCCGTGCGGCAAGAACGAGGCTATGACCATTCCGAGCGGCCATCCCCCCCGGGCGACCATGAGCCTGGCGCCTACGCCGATAAGCACGCCGTTTAGGCCGATGCTCAACATGGGGACAATCCCCAGAATCCATCCGAGGACAGTCGATACCAGGCATACCCTCAGGTTGTTCCAGAGCAGCATCAGCACCTGCATGCCGCGGGATTTCCCCGCCATGGAGTCCCTCAGAGCCGCGAGGTTGCGGAACATCCATGGAAGCTCCTCGCCCTGGATCTGGTAGCCCCTGTATCCCACGATGACGCACGTAATGAATAGCACCGAGGCGAACAGGAGATACCTTCGGTACCCACGGAGGGCCCGAGGAAGGGCGCGAGTGTAGAGGGCGGATATCGTCCTGAGCAACCGACTGCCTCCTCCATGAAAAAAGCCCCCGCCCCTGAGGATCCTTTGGGGGACGAGAGGCCATGTTGCCGAAGCGCCGGACGCATTCGAATGCTCCGAGCTTACCTAACTATAGCAAAGAGGTCGGTACGTGTCAAATGCGCCCCATGCAGGCACGTAGGCCCCACTGGACATGCGCCGGCAGTGCCTAGGGCGTGCGTTAAGCTCAACACCGCTGCAACCTGACGGTACAGCGCGATGCCAGCGCGGCAATGGCGCCCAGCGCCGCAAGTTCCGGCGCCCAGATGATGCCGACAAGGCCTGCCGCCACGGGCAGGTTGGCCAGCCTGTCGCCATCGCGCTCGACGATCAGCCTCATCGACGAGCTCTGCTTGACTATGCCGGCCACACGCTCACGCCAGCGAGGGTACACCGCGGCATCGATCCAGCTTTCTTCATCGGGCTCGCCCTCGTTATCCCGCGCGCCCAGATCGCGTTCGGCCATCACCAGCGCCTGCACCAGGTCGCCTCCAGCCGCCTCCAGATATGCAGCGGCCTCCTCGTACGTCAGGTCGATCCTCTCGCGCAGCCGGTCAATAGAATCCAGGTCTACCTTCATCAGCTCTGACCGCCCTCCCGCTCCATCCTTCTCAAGTCGCGGATGAAGTCCAGCGAATGCAGCTTTCGCTCCGCCCGCTGATCGACATATGTCCTAAACGCTGCCTCAAGTTCCCCCACCGCGTCTCCTGGGGGTTTCAGCACCTGCATGCGGTCGAACCCCAGAGCCAGGAGCAATCTTGCGGTCTCCCGGGCCGCAGGCCCCAGAGGCGCCGCATCCCGCAGGCGCGGGCGGCATCGCCCGCACACCAGCCCGCCGGCCTCGGGTCCGAACCACGCCGTCTGCTCGGCCGGGGCGCCGCACACAACGCACTGCCCGAGTTCGGGAAGAAAGCCCGTCGCCGCCATGAACTTGATCTCGAAAGCCAGCGCCGCGATGCGCGGATCTGGAGTGCCCGAATCAAGCGCATCGAAGGCCGCGACGACCAACGAGTAGAGCTGGTCATTGCGCTCGCGCTCGCCCGTCATCTTGTCGACAAGCTCCGCTACATAGGATGCGTAAGCCATCTTGACCACGTCAGCCCCTAGATTCGAATGGGCCGACACCAGCTCCGCGGAGCTCAAGGTGTCGAGGTTCCTGCCCCTAAAGAGCAGCCACCTAGCCTGGGAGAACTGCTGCGTCACGCCGACCAGCCTGCTTCTGGGCCTTCGCGCACCCCGGGCGAGCGCCTCGAACTTGCCGTCCGAGCCCGACAGTACCGTCAGTATCCTGTCTGCTTCACCGAAGTCCTTGACCTTGAGGACTATTCCCTCACATCTAACAAGGGCCAATCCGATCATCCTCGCGTACGGACGCCGGGGCCGCATCAGTACAGTGCCCCCCGGCGTGCCGAGCTATGCAGCGGCGCGCGGGCGAGTAGCGCTCCTCCTCGCTGAATATGCACCCACAGTAAGGCTGGCGATATAGGCCCATTTCCCGCGATATCCGCACGCTGTCGCGGTATCCGGAGCGGAAGTCGTAGTACGCGAACTGCACGCCCTCGGTCTGCGCCGCCTCTTCGGCCGCGCGAACGAGGAGTTCTTGGTCTTGATACGGGCTGATCAGCAGAGTGGTGGTGAAAGCGTCCGCTCCCAACTCGCGCGCCAGCCGCGCCGCGGGATAGAGCCGCATTCGATAGCACTGCCCGCATCTTGCGGCCACGTCCGACCCGATTCCGGACAGAAACTGCCGGAGTCCGTAGGTTTCATCGATGGTCGCATCGTGCCTCACAGCCGAGCAGTACTCCCGGAAGGTATCAAGCCGCCGGCGAAATTCGGTGTACGGGTGTATGTTCGGGTTGAAGAAGTATCCGCTCACTTCGTGTCCATCGGCGCGCAGGGTGTTGAGGCAGTATGTGGTACACGGCGCGCAACACGAATGGAGGAGTATCTTCATAGTAGCGTCGCCTGCCCATCATGGGGAAGCTCCCGGCCGACGTGCTCGTATGCCCTGGCCGTCGCAACGCGACCCCTCGGCGTGCGGTCAAGGAACCCGAGTTGCATCAGGTATGGCTCGTAGACGTCTTCTATGGTGTCCCTCTCCTCGCTTATGGACGCAGCGATGGTCTCCACTCCAACGGGACCTCCGCCGAACTTGTCGATTATGGTGAGCAAGATCCTCCTGTCAAGACGGTCCAGGCCCAGCTGATCCACTTCGAACATGGACAGCGCCTCCGCCGCCGTTTCCGGCGTGATCGTCCCGTCCGCTCGGACCTGCGCATAGTCGCGCACCCTTCTCAGCATGCGGTTGGCTACGCGCGGGGTTCCCCGCGACCGCCTTGCTATCTCGCGCGCTCCTTCCGGGTGTATGGCTATGCCAAGCTTGCCGGCGGATTTGCAGACGATGGCAGACAGGTCGTCCACTGAATAGAACTCAAGGCGATGGACAACTCCGAATCTGTCACGCAAGGGGGAAGATATCAGACCGGTGCGTGTTGTGGCGCCCACTAGGGTGAACCGGGGCAAGTCTATCCGGATGGACCTGGCTGATGGGCCTTTGCCGATGATGATGTCGAGCGCGTAGTCTTCCATGGCGGGATATAGCACTTCCTCGACCGCGCGGCTCAGCCTGTGGATCTCATCGATGAACAGCACATCGCCGGAGCTGAGGTTGGTCAGGATAGCAGCCAGGTCGCCGGCGCGCTCGATGGCCGGGCCTGAAGTCACTCTCAGCCTGACGCCCATCTCATATGATATGATGGCGGCGAGCGTGGTCTTGCCCAACCCCGGCGGGCCGTACAGCAGCACGTGGTCGAGGGGTTCTTCCCTGCCCCGGGCCGCTTCGATGAAGATGGACATGCTGTCTTTGACTCGGTCCTGACCTATGAACTCCGACAGTCGACGGGGCCGAAGGCTGAGCTCAGCCCCGCGGTCCTCGTCAGTGCGGTCCCCTGCGACTACTCTGTCATCCATCGCCCTTAGCCCCTCCGATCAGCCGGCTCATTCAGCCCGAGACAGCCTGGCGAGCGCTGCCCTGATAATAGCCGATGCGTTGTCGGTGTAGCCTGCGGCCACGGCCGCAGCCACCGCCCGGTCGGCCTCGCCTGTCGAATAGCCCAGGGCCAACAGGGCAGCCGTTGCGTCTCCCGATGCACCGCCGCCCACCCCCGCCGCCCGAATTGGATCGGGGATTCCTTCAACCGCGAACCGCCCCACTTTGTCGCGCAGCTCCATTGCCAGACGCTCTGCAGTCCGTTTCCCCACCCCGGGCGCAGACGCCAGCGTGTGGACATCACCTGTAGAGACTGCCATCACAAGTCGCTCGGCGCTGAGGGCGGACAGTATCGACAGCGCGGTCTTGGGGCCTACACCCTTGACCTCACGGAGAATGCCGAACAACTCACGCTCGTCGGCCGTCTCGAATCCATACAGGTCAATGCAATCCTCCTTGACCACCATCTCAGTGAATAGACGCGCCTCGCTTCCGGTGGACCCCGCCGCGGCCCTGGCGCCGGCGGTTGCGGACACGCGGAAGCCCACGCCTCCCACATCGATGATGAGAGCGCCGCGGTCAATGCCCACAACTCTCCCACGGAGCTGCGAGATCATGCTTGATCACCGTCCCGATTGGCCTGAGCCTGATATGGAGCCGAACTTAGGTGGCAAATGGCTATAGCGAGGGCATCGGCTATGTCGTCAGGCCTGGGTTCGGCGTCTAGCGACAGGAGCAGCTTGACCATGCTCTGTATCTGCTTCTTGTCGGCCCGTCCGTAGCCTGACACCGCCAGCTTGACCTGAAGCGGCGTATACTCCACCACCGGCGTTTCCAACCTTGCGCACGCCAGCAGCGCCACGCCCCGGGCGTGCCCCACGGCCAGCGCGCTCTTGGCATTAGTGTTGAAGAAGAGCTGCTCCACTGCGGCGCAATCGGGGCGACTTTCGGCGATGACCGCGCTCAGCTCATCATATATGATGGAAAGACGGGCTGGCAGAGGGGTCTGCGCTCTGGTGAGCACGGCCCCCATCTTCAGACACGTGAGGGCCCCGTGCTCCTCGCGCACCAGGCCGTATCCGGTTATCGCCGTGCCCGGGTCGATTCCCAACACTATCATGGCCCGCACCTCCGACGCCTCACGCCCTCGCCCAAAGAAAAGCGGCCACGCCCGGCGCGTGGTCGCCCCGCAAGCGACTGTATCAGGCGTCAGGACTCTTCGCTTTCGAGCTGTTCCAAGACTTCATCGGGTATGTCGAAATTGGTATAGACGTGCTGTATATCATCATGCTCGTCCAGCGCGTCCACCAGGCGCATTGCAGACGCTGCTTCCTTAACGCCCAGCGTCATAGCGGCTTTGGGGACTCTGACTATCCGCGCCTCCGACCACTCAACGCTCGCGGACTCCACCGCGCGGCGGACTGAGTCAAGCTCTTCGGGCGATGTCAGCATCTCGTAGTAGTCGTCATAGACCTTGAGATCCTCCGCACCGGCATCCATGGCGATCAGCATCATGCCGTCTTCCCCATCGGAGTAGGTCTCCGAGTCTACAGTTATCATGCCTTTGCGGTCGAACATCCAGCTTACGCAGCCTGTTTCGCCCAAGTTGCCCCCATGCCGAGAGAAGAGGTAGCGAACATCGGACGCAGTGCGGTTGCGGTTATCAGTCATCGCCTCGACTATTAGTGCAATACCAGCAGGCCCGTATCCCTCGTACACTACCTCTTCGTAGTTCTCGCTGTCGGTGTCGCCGGCAGCCTTCTTTATCGCACGCTGGATCGTATCGTTCGGCATGTTCACAGCCTTAGCGGCCTGAACAGCCATTTTCAGCCTGAAGTTACCATCGGGGTCAGGCCCGCCTTGTTTCACAGCCACTATGAGTTCGCGGGCCACCTTGGTGAACGCAGCGCCCCGCTGTGCGTCCGCCTTCGCCTTCTTGTGCTTAATGTTCGCCCATTTCGAATGTCCGGACATGCTGCTTCCCCCCTTCTTTCGGAAACCCGGCCAGCATTGCCTTCTACATTCTAGCACAGCCTTGCCCGGCTTGGAAGGACGCCACCGCGGCACGCGGCGGTGGGCGCGTCGTCAGCCTATCTCATTCATCCTCATCGTTGTCACGCTTGACATCCACGCCTACGCCGTCCGGGCGTCTGAAGGGGGACAGCCTCAAGGCGAGCCTTATGCGACTCAATAGCACGCTGTGCAACAGCATTACCACGAGCACGGTCAGGTAGAAGTTCATCAGCTGCGACACCAGCAGGAAATCATACACCCCGTGCAAGACCGCCGCCAGCACCAGGCCGCGCCCTATCACCACGCCCCCGAGGCCTCGCGGCGCGAACTTGGCGATCCCCATGCTAAGCCCCACGATCCCCGAGAATGAGGCGTGCACAAGCGAGGTCAGAAACGCCCTGACCAGCCCGACCTCAAGTCCCATGGACGAGGCGTACAGCACGTTCTCGAACGCGGCGAATCCAAGGCCTGCGGAGACGGCGTAGATAATGCCGTCCACGGGCTCATTGAACGCGGCATGGTCATAGGCCACACGCCGCGTCGCCCAGTACTTGAAGTACTCCTCAACGAACCCCACTCCAAGTATCATCGCGATAAGCAGCGCGCCCTGGCTGGGCGGGTTCCTGAGCCACCCGCGGAACAGCGATTCCACTATGCCCGCGGGGATTATCATCACCGCGCCCATCAGAAATGTCTTCGCGACGAGCCGCCCCGGCTCGCGCTCGTATTTGTCCTTGCGGTAGAAATAGATCACCCAGACGATCCCAGGGATCACCGTGACCGCCAGCAACCGCAGAACACCGAGCACGTTCAACATTCGCCCATACGCCCCTCTCGAGATGACTCTCGCGGTATAGCATCGCCAATACCGGAAATAATTCTATCACAAGCCTTGACAACCCTTAAATAGTGCGTGTATCATATCGTTGTTAGCACTCTCCTTGCTTGAGTGCTAATCGCACAGATGATTGCCGTGAAGGGGGTAAATGATGATGCTTAGGCCTTGTGGCGACAGAGTTCTTGTCAAGCCTAACGTCGAGGAGGAGAAGACCGCCGGAGGTATTGTGCTTCCCGACACCGCCAAGGAGCGTCCCCAGTGGGGCGAAGTCGTTGCGATCGGCGCCGGCAAGTGGGACGAGTCCGGCAAGAACCGCATCCCCATGGAGGTCAAGGTTGGGGATAAGGTGGTCTTTGCCAAGTACGGCGGAACCGAAGTCAAGGTGGACGGCGAAGAATACCTCATCCTACGCGAGTCCGATATCCTCGCAGTTAAGTAGCCCGTTGGCCCGGCAAGTTTCACTCGAAGAACCTACATAGAGGAGGCATTACGCTGATGGCTGCAAAGCAGTTGGCATACAAAGAGGATGCGCGCTCCGCTCTGAAAAGCGGCGTGGACGCAGTCGCATCCGCAGTCAAGGTTACGCTCGGGCCCAAGGGCCGGAACGTGGTTCTGGAGAGAAAGTTCGGTTCGCCCGTCATCACAAAAGACGGCGTTACCGTGGCCAAAGAGATTGAACTCGAGGATCCCTATGAGAACATGGGCGCCCAGCTGTGCAGGGAAGTCGCCGCCCGGACCAACGACGTCGCGGGCGATGGAACCACAACCGCCACAGTTCTAGCTCAGACAATCGTCAACGAGGGGCTCCGCAACGTGACGGCCGGCGCGAATCCCATGTTCCTCAAGCGCGGGATCGACAGGGCTGTAGCCTTTGTCGTGGATGAGTTACACAAGATGGCCATCCCTGTGGTCGGCAAGGACGACATCGCTCATGTTGCGTCGATAGCTGGAAACGAGGAAGCCATCGGCGCCTGGATCGCCGAGGCAATGGACAAGGTCGGCAAAGACGGCGTCATCACCGTCGAGGAATCCAAGGGAATCGACACATCCGTGGAGCAGGTCGAAGGTATGGAGTTCGACAAGGGATACATCTCCCCCTACTTCGTAACCAATGCCGAATCCATGGAAGCCGAGATTGAAGACCCTTACATCCTCATCTACGAGAAGAAGATCACCAACGTTCAGGATCTCCTCCCGCTTCTGGAGAAGGTTGCCCGTGCAGGAAAGCCCCTCGTGATCATCGCCGAGGATATTGAGGGCGAAGCCCTCGCTACCCTGGTTGTGAATAAGCTCCGCGGCATCCTGAATGTAGCCGCCGTCAAGGCCCCTGGCTTCGGCGACAGGCGCAAGGCCATGCTCGAAGATATCTCCATCCTCACCGGTGGGCAGTTCATCTCGGAAGAGACCGGCGCCAAGCTCGAGAAGGTCGACATTAGCCAGCTGGGCCGTGCAAAGACAGTCAAGATCAACAAGGAGAAGACGACGATCGTCGAGGGACGGGGCGACAAATCGAAGATCGAAGGCCGGATCAACCAGATTCGCAAGCAGATCGACGACTCCGACTCCGACTACGACCGTGAGAAGCTCCAGGAGCGCCTGGCCAAGCTGGCAGGCGGCGTAGCCATCATCAAGGTCGGCGCGTCTACCGAGACAGAGCTCAAGGAGAAGAAGCATCGGATCGAGGACGCATTGTCGGCCACCCGAGCCGCAGTCGAGGAGGGCATCGTGGCAGGCGGAGGCACAGCCTACATCAACGTAATACCGATGCTGGATTCGATCGAGGCAGAAGGCGACGAGAAGACCGGCGTCAACATCGTCAAACGCGCTCTGGAAGACCCGCTCCGAACCATCGCCAACAACGCCGGGCTGGAGGGATCGGTGGTAGTGGAAAGGGTCAAGAGCGAGAACAAGCAAGGTTTCGGGCTCAACGCCCTGACGGGCGAGTTCTGCGACATGGCCAAGGCCGGAATCGTCGACCCAGTGAAGGTTACCCGCTCGGCGCTGCAGAACGCTGCGTCCATCGCGTCGATGCTCCTCACGACCGAGGCGATAATTGCCGATATCCCGAAGAAGGAAACACCTCCGCCATATCCTCCGGGCGGCGGCATGGACTACTAGTCGGGAACACGTCCCAGCCCGCGGGCTGCGCGTGATTGATGACAGGCCGTCGTCTGGAACAGCCAGACGGCGGCCTGTCTGCATCGGTTGCGTCAGTCTTCGGAGATGAATTTGGGGTTGTTCCCGGCGATCACCACCGCTACCTCGCCCTTCACCTTCACGTCCTCGAACTCGCGCGCCAGGGCCGACAGTGAACCGCGCTGCACATTCTCGAACATCTTGGTCAGCTCAATGCAGACCGCGGCCTGCCTGTTGCCAAGCACCTCCAGAGCTGCCTGCAAAAGCGCGCTCAATCGGTTTGGAGACTCATAGAGCACGAGCGTGTGCGGCAGATCACGCTCGGCTTCCAAGAACGCGCGCCTCCGCCCGGGCTTGCGCGGAGGGAAGCCTTTGAACGTGAAAGACGATGCGGGCAGACCCGACGACAGCAAGGCCATCGGCACGGCGGACGCGCCCGGGACCACCTCGATTGCGAACCCGCTCAGCGCAGCCCGGCTAATGACTAGATAGCCTGGATCACTGATGCCCGGGTAGCCGGCGTTTGAACACAAACCCACATTCTGGCCGCTTTCGAGCAGGCCCAGGATCCTCTGTGCGGCCCGGTCTTCGTTGTGCTCTTGACAGGAGAACAATAGCTTCGGCCTGGGTATCTCATATCGGTCGAGCAGGATTCGAGTGTGCCGTGTATCCTCGCACACCAGTGCGTCTACCTCGCCCAATACGCGTTTCGCGCGAAAAGTGAGGTCTTCCAGGTTGCCGATTGGAGTCGCGATCACAAATAGCCTTCCAGGGCTGGTCAAACTACGTCCCATCCCTTCCCCATTCCTGCTCGATCAGCGAACCAGCACAGCCGCCGGCAGCAGCGCCTCCTCGAGGACTCGGCCGGTGGCCTGAGCCGGCGGCCTGATCCCAAGCAATCTGGAGATGGTGGGCGCCACGTCTATGATCTCCACAGGATCATCGACCACTACTCCGTGTTGCACACCCGCCCCGCTCACCAACAGAAACACGTTCCGGCTGGAAGGGTGACAAGTGTCGTGGTTGCCGCCGACTCCGAATGCAACGTTTCTGTAGGCGAAATGGCTGGGCGGATTGGACCACACCGCCAGATCCCCCGAGCGACTATGGGCTCCCATCGCGTCTAGATCCTCGCGGGTGAGGCACCCTCCCACGTAGGGCTGGGCTGAAATCGTCTCTACGACCTTGCGATACTCATCCGGACCTAGCGTGCGGCGGAAATACACCTGCACTGAGATTCCCGTCCCAACGAGCACCACATCCACGCCCTCCGGGGCTTTCTGATCACTGTAGAGCGCCTTGGACTTGTAGCCAAGACCTTGGAACACGCGGATGAGGTCAGATAGGCTGGACTGCCCCGTATACGGAGTCATGCCGTGATCCGCAGTGAGAATAATGGCCGTGCGATCCATGATCTCCGCCTCCCGGAGCGCGTCCATAAGAGGCGACAGGGCAGCGTCCATCCGGACTACTTCTTTCACCATCTTGGCCTTCCACTCGTCGAACGTGAGAGCAATCGGCGTCCCGTACGCCGAGGTCGCGTTGTGCCCGGCTGCGTCGAGGTCGTCGCCGTAGATAGCCAAGAACCGGGGAATCTCGACTGAAGACACCATCGCGCCGGTCTGGGTACGCACAGGTTCGTTCCTGATGATCTTGACGGCCTCAACCACTCGCTCCTCGAATCTCACCCCCGGCTGTATGTAAAGATGCATGGGGTCGTTGTCCGCAGTGCCGCGCCCTAGCAGCATAAACTGCTGAACCGAAGCTGTCGACAGCCCCGATGCGGCGGCGACTTCGGCGATCGTCTCGGCCTCGCAGGTTCGGCCCGTGCCTCGCACGATATTCTCCGATACATCATAATACCTGTAGACGTTGCCGTGCACCGCGGGCCATGCCCCCGTCACGATACTTGTCTGCATCGGATTGGTTATGCCGGGGAAGCCATTATGCGCCGATGTGAAAAGCGCCCCTCTGGAGGCAAGATAGTTTAGGTTGGGCGTGCCCGGCGCTCCTTCATCATTGGCCCAGTCATAGTAGTCCCGCCTGAACGCGTCCCAGTTGATGTAGATCACATACTCGGCCATTCCTTCATCCACCTCACTGCCGCGCGAAGCCGCATCGGCCGCTGCAAGCGCTCCTCGCTCCATCGCCAGGCTGCGAAAGCCCACAACGCCCGCCATCAGCAGAGCGGCCAGGGCCAGAATCGACACAACGCGCCGCTTTCGCCCAGATGGGCGTAAGTCCAAATGCCTCCAAGTGCTGAACATGTTGAGCCTCCCGCATGTATCATTGGTCTACCTTGACTCCATGATAAGTCACTCTCCCAAGAACTGCAACTCCTGCTTGTGCAGGCAATTGTATCTAGAGCTGTCGCGCGCGGCCGAGCGCTGGACGCGTTATTGACTGCACTGAACCCAGCTGATATATTTATTATGAACAAATGCCTGCGCCGCCGGGCGCCGGCATGATTTTGGGAGGGATAGCTCATGAAAGGGAAAACCATGCGCGCGCTTACGATGCTCTGCGCAGCCATGCTGGTCCTGGGCCTGGTATCAGGCGTGAGCCTGGCGAAGCGGAAGGTGGTCTTGGTCCACTGGCAGCACCATACTCCGGCCCGCAAGGAGATGGTTGAAGCATTCGCAGCCGACTTCATGAAAGCCAACCCCGACATCGAAATCAAGATAGAGTCTGTACCAGAAGCCGACTACTTCCAGAAACTGCTGCCTGCCCTGGCGGCGGGCTCTGGCCCCGACACGTTTCAGATACCCGCGGGCCAAGTACTTACATACGCCCGCGCCGGGGTTCTGCAACCTCTCGACGCGAGCGTAGCCAATGCCAAGCAGATAACGGCCGATTTTGTCCCCGGTTCGATTGAGCGCCTGATGATCGACGGCAAGTATTACGGACTCCCAGTGGATACGCAGACCATTGTGCTTTTCTACAATCCCAAGCTCTTCCGAGAGGCGGGGCTCGATCCCGATAAGCCGCCCCAGACGTGGGATGAAGTGATCAAGTATGCCAAGGCGATGACAAAGCGCGACTCCGCGGGCGTGACCGCTCAGATGGGCCTGGCGACCGGCGGTTACGGTCCGGTCATCTCCTCTCTGATGATCCAGAACGGCGCTCCGTTGTGGGACGCCAAGGCCGGTCTGCCCGATCTCGACTCTCCCAAGGCGGCTGAGGCTCTTCAGTTCGCGGCGGACATCATGATCACCCACAAGGTGGAAGACACCAAGATGGGCTCCAGGTGGAACGCGTTCCGCCAGGAAAAGCTGGGCATGGTCTACGCGCATCCCGCCATGATCGGCAGCTTCAGGGCCACAGTGCCGGATCTCGTGTTCAAAATCGCCGAGGTGCCGGCGCCTAAGGCAGGGGGCTCGAAGAGCACTCTGCTCTCGTCATGGGCGTACGTGGTATCGGCGAAGGCGCAATCAGAGGCGGCTACCAAGTGGGTGGCCTTCCTAACCTCAGCGGACGCGCAGAAGAAATGGATCCTTTCCACAGGCGACCTGCCATCGCGTAAGGCATTGCTCGATCTGTCCGAGTACAGGAACGATCCGCTGCTCGCTCCATGCATGGAATCGATGAAGAAGGCCGTTCCGGCCCCGTGGACTGCGCGACAGCTCGATGATAAGCTGTTCAGGGACGCCTACCAGCTCATGACGCTGAAGGGCGAAACGGCGCAGAACGCGGTCAAGTGGCTTGCCTCTGAAGGGATCAAGGCTGAAGAAGAACAGCGCGAACTGGCCAAGCCTTAGGTTGATCTAGCGCGATCTCGATCCTTCTAGCCATCGCAAGGCAGGGCGGGTCCTGAGCTAGTGCCCGAAGGCAGGTCGGGGCCCGCTTCTGCAAGCAAGGGGGGAGTCTTGGTGACCAGCGCCCAGGCGCGCAAGTACCGTCTCTATCGTCTTCAGAGGAATGTCGCTCCCTACATGTTTGTGCTTCCAGGTACCGTATTCTACCTGATGGTGACGATAATCCCCATGATCCTGGGCTTCTGGATGAGCTTTCACAGCTGGAGTATCATCCGCCCAACCAAGCCGTGGGTGGGGCTAGCCAATTACCAGAAGGTGCTGGCCAACCCCGTGTTTTGGGCTGCCTTGAGGAACACTCTGGTGTACACCGCCGGCGTTGTGCCCTTGCAGATGATCCTGGCCCTGTTGGCAGCGATGCTGCTCAACACCGAAATCCGTGGACGGACGTTCTTCCGTCTTCTGTACTACTTGCCTGTGGTGACCCCCCTCTCGATCGCAGCCGTCATATGGACATGGATATACAATCCCAATATGGGACTTCTCAACTGGTTCCTGCGCACTATCGGGTTTCAGGGCCGCGATTGGCTGGGCGACCCCAAGATGGCCATGCTCTCGGTGATAATCGTCGCCATCTGGTCGGGACTGGGCTACAAGATGGTCATATTCCTGGCGGCGCTTCAGGGCATACCCGAGACTTACTATGAAGCCGCCATGATCGATGGGGCGGGCCGGTTCGACCTGTTCAGGTTCATAACCCTGCCTTTGCTCAAGCCGGCCACACTGTACGTGTTGATAACCAGCATGATCGGATCGTTCCAAGTGTTCGGTCTAGTCAAGGTGTTGACAGGCGGGGGGCCTCTGGACGCCACTAACGTGCTGGTGATGTGGATTCACCGCAGGGCGTTCGCCGACTATCAGTTCGGCGAAGCGGCAGCTACATCCTTCATTCTGTTCGCTTTCATACTTGCGATCACCGTGATTCAATGGAAGATCATGGGCAGGGAGGTAACGTACGAATGAGAGCTGTGGGCTATCGCCGATCTAGACTAGCCACGGTAGTTGGGCGTATCGCCGTCTACGTGATCGTCTCGGTTGGAGCAGTGGTAATGGCCATGCCCTTCGTTTGGCTTGTACTCTCTGCCTTCAAGACGCTCCCGGAGACAGTTCTGTTTCCGCCGACTTTCTTCCCGAAGAACCCGACATTGTCCAACTTCAAGCAAGTATTCGGCACGATACCATTTGGCCGGTACTATGCAAACAGCATCATCACGTCTGTGATACCCAGCGCTGTAAGTGTGATAACTTGTACCATGGCCGGGATGGGATTCGCGAAGTACCGGTTCCGAGGAAGAAACGCAATGTTCTGGATCATACTCTCAACGATGATGGTCCCGTTCCCCGCCACTATCGTGCCTCTGTACGTGATGGTCTCCAAGGTCGGATTGGTCGACACCAGGCTGGGCCTGATTGTAGTAGGCCTGTCCAGCGCATCGGGGATATTTCTCATGCGCCAGTTCATCATGAGCATCCCCGACGAACTCCTCGATGCGGCCCGAATCGACGGCGCAAGCGAGTTCCGCATATTCGGCCAGATAGTTGTGCCGCTGTGCAAGCCCGCTATAGCCACTCAGTCCCTTTTCACATTCACCAGCCACTGGGGCGCGTATATTTGGCCGCTCATCGCCGTGAACAGCGATGAACTCCGTACCTTGCCGCTCGCCATTCCCTACTTTTCAGGCCAGTACTACAGTTTCCAGAACTTGATCAATGCTGCATCGCTCATGGCTGTTCTGCCCGTTCTCATACTCTTCCTATTCGCCCAGCGCTACTTCGTCCAGGGCATAACTATCACAGGCATGAAGAACTAGTTTCACCGTGAAATCGGCAGAGGAGGCTTTCCAGATGCAGACGCGCTTATGGGCAGTGCTCGTCCTCTCACTTGCAGTGGCGCTGATAGCCCTGGCGTCTCTGGCTCCGGCATACGCCGAACAGCCTGTTGCAGCTGCGCGCAATGTCATACTGCTGATCGGCGATGGAATGGGGCCGGCGCAGCTGGAGGCGGGCAGACGCGAGGCGGCGGCGACCGGGCGCCAATTCGCCATGGATTCAATGCCGGTCAGATCGGCCATGACGACTCTTTCCTATGGCGGCAACATCACTGATTCGGCGGCGTCCGCCACTGCCTTGGCCACCGGCTGCAAGACGGTGAACAGGGCTCTCGGGATCGATCCGCACGGCGCGCACCTGCCCAACATAGCCGAGGCGGTCAAGGCGGCGGGCGGAATGGTCGGACTAGTCAGCACCTGTTCTATCACCTCGGCAACGCCGGCGGGGTTCGTGGTGCACATAGACGATAGGGGTTCCGGCCGCGATATCGCCCGCGCGCTGATTGAAGCCAGGACGGATCTGGTGCTCGGGGGAGGCGCGGCGTTGTTCATGCCCACGCTTTTCGAGCGGGCCCGGCCTGCGCTGGAAATGGCTAAGGAGGCCGGCTATACGGTGGTCATGGAGAAAGACGAGCTTGAAGCGGCGTCTGGCCTTCCCTTGCTCGGGCTGTTTGCCCCAACCGACATGGCGTATGAGGTGGATCGGGATCCGGCCGAGGAGCCCAGCCTGCGCCGGATGGCCCAGAAGGCCCTGGATCTCTTGGCAGCCTCAAGTGGGGAAGCCGGGTTCTTCCTCATGGTGGAAGGCGGGCGCATCGACCACGCTTGTCACGCCAACGATGCGGCCAGGTTGCCCGCGGAAGTGGCAGCGTTCGACGACGCCATCTGGGCAGTGCTCGACTTCGCCCGCCGGCGCGGCGACACCCTGGTCATCGTAACTGCCGATCACGAGACGGGTCAGCTTGAAGTAAGACGCGATGGCCAGCTCGTGTTCGGGTCAGACGACCATACCGACACTCCGGTTCCGGTGTTCGCGGAAGGCCCCGGGCAGGAATGGTTCGACGTCGATATGCTTGACAACACCGACATCGCCAAGCTCATGGCGCGCGCGCTGGGAGTCCTTCTGGAGCGTTCAGCGGTCGAAGTCAGGCGCCCAGAGATCGGCTGGGCGAGCGCCCAGCGACTCCAGCAGATCATACGCCCAGCCCACATCGCCGATCCAGCTAGCTATGTGGGCATCGCTTCCCGCTGAGAACCTGACTCCCGTGTCGAGCCCCAGTCTGACCATATCCGGGCTGGGGCTTTTTGTCGGGCAGTGAAGCTCGCAGGCCGCGCCGCGAGCGGCCGCCGCGCGGAACACCTGCTCGTACCAGTCACGAATGAAGAACCTGCGGGCGATCTCTCGTTCGATCTCGCGCCGCTCCTCAAAGGTCGATCCAGGCAACAGCATGGACCTCATCGGAAGGTATCCCGCCATGTGCCCCACCACGTCCACCTGCGGACCCGATGCGACCCGAAGCACGTCTTGCATGTAGGCGCGCCAGTATGCCTCGTCGAAAAGCCGGCCGCGCACCGTGGGCGGCGGCTCCGTCAGATAGTGCACACTTGCGATGACCAAATCCGGCGTCGCGCCCTCCAGAGGAACTGGCAGCGGGCCGCGCTCAATCCCCACCCACACCCGCACCCCCTGCCCCGCCTGTGACGTGCGCACTCGGTCGCGCCACTCGATCATAGCGGCCAGGCGCGGCAGATCCAGGAACCTGCCTGGGACAGGCCGATAATCCGGGGCATGCGGGTCGTAATGGTCGGTGATGGCCACCGCGGCAAGGCCGGACCGTCTTGCCAGTTCAGGAATCTCCTCGGGATTGGCCTCTCCGTCCGACCAGGTGGAGTGGACGTGGCAGTCCGCCCTTGCGCCCTCAAGCATCGGTTTCCCCTCCTCTCGGGCATACTGCGAAGAAGGATAGCCCAGAGGCGGGTATCTCCAGTGTGACGCGACCGTTCCCATCGGCCGGAACAACAGACTCCGTCTGCTCCCCGCACAGCGTGCGGCAGGTTATGCCTACGTTGGCGCAGTCGGTCCAGGCACCCTCCTCGGGACCGTCTATTCGGATTTCAAGCCCCGACAGCTGCCGCGGATTGGAGATCAGCGTTAGCACGGGGCCGTCCGGCAACAGCCACCGGCTCGCAGCGATCGCAGGAGGCGCAGTGGGCGAGGAATCATCGGCGCCGCGCTCGAACTCGAGGCCAAGATCGTCTTGGTAGACGCCGCGGGCGATATACGCCGCGGCATGCTGGCGCAGGCGCAGAGCGGCCCGGAAGTGGTCTAGGAGATCGCCGTCTTCTTCGCCGAACCTATCGCCGAGTTCGGACCAGAACACCGAGCCCAGCACGAACGCGCGAGCGACGTCTCTGTAGAACCAGGATGACCTTTCGGCTTTGTCGGCTATGCGGCGCGGATTCACCATGTTGACCTGGATGAACTCTGGAAACGTGTACTTGTACACGTTAAAGAACTCATCGTATAGGGAGCCGTTCCACGTCAGGTTGGCGTATACATGCTGGCTGTATATGTCGCCGCAGTTCTCGACCATCAGGAAGGATGATGGGTCGAGCGCGAGCAGGCGGTCGCGCACCTGGCGGATCATCTTGAGATAGCCCTGGTTGTAGAGACCGTGGTGCGCGTGGGCATGCCCGGTATCGTAGCACGGGAAAGGCTCTGCCGATCCCAGTTGGTCCAGGTAAATCCCCCTGGCCCCGAAGGCCTTCACCATCCATCCTGCAGTGTCGGCCACCCATTTTCGCCACTTTCCGCAATCAGGGCAGATCACAGCGAAAGACCGGGGTCCGTACGTCTCGCGAAACATGCTGTTATCGTGATTCTTGATAGACCACGACCGTCCTAAGGTGGGAAAGAAGTCCGATTCCAGGTCAAACAGGCGAACGTTAATGTAGAATGTTGAGAATCCACCGTGGTCGCGCACGTACTCGCACCCTTGGGCCAGATCCCATGCGCCGCCCAGTTCCATGTCGGGCACAAATTCCGGGTAATCAGTATCGAAGCCCTGGCGGTTCCAGCCGGAGATAAAAAAGTGAGTTATGCCTTCTGCCCTGGCCTGCTCGTACATCCTGGGTATCTCATCGTACCTGTGGTGCACCGCCTGACCGTTCTTGAAGTCGTAGCGCGGGCACATTGACGACTGCATCGCCAGGTCTTCGGGGACCGCGGACAGGTCGATGCGGCCTCGAATCCACTGGCGGTAGCGACGCGCGCCAAAGTGCCAGTCCCCATCGTGCACCTCGAGAGCAAATGGGGCGGACTCCCAGCTCTCACCGCGCCTCACAGGCACGTATTTCCGGAAACCCAGCCCGCACCAGGGCGCATTGGGCCCCCCGGTCTCGCTGCGCACCCCGGTAAGCACAAATGAGGGATCGTGCGACGCCATGTACAGCCCGAAGGACCTGCCATCAGAGGGCGAAGCGTAGAGGTCCATCCACGTCATGGAAGCCAGGCCGCAGTAGTTTATCTCCCTATGGTATACGCCGTTGGCCCCGAGGGCAGTGCCCGCCCGCCAGAATCGCATGTAGCGGTCGGAAGCGATTGCGTCGGCCGGATTGACGATCTTCTCGCCGGCATGGTGCGGAAAGACGAGCACCTCATCGGCAGAGTCCGGCCCCAGCTGGATGCCGCGCACCATGGGAAAAAGCACCTCAACGACAGTAAGGTCGTCGGTGTTGTTGTCGATGCTAATCCTCCACGAACTCGCCCCATCGGGCCCAGTCGGCACGTCAACCTGCCAGCGGCAGGAGATGTCGGCGCGACCCGCACAGTCCGGGGATTCGCACCCGGCCCTGACTACGTGGTCGTGGTTCATGTAAAGCGCGTTGCCGGCCAGAGCCCGGCCTCCGGCCACAGGCCCTGCAACGTAACTTGCGCGCCTGCCCTGCCCATCCAAGCACACGATCTCGAACGGAGCCCCGCCTGCGGCGGAGGCGTACTTGATCACGTCATCACGCGCGGCAAGGTCCTGAATTTGGGCAACGCCCCCGCTCAAGTCGTCGATTTCAATGCGGATTCGCTCATTTCCGACTGACAGCACAGAAGACCCTCCCTCCACAAGCCGGGCGCTACACCCGTCTCATCTGCACGTTCAGCTTGTACCTGTCGCCCCGATACACGGATACTGTGAACTCCACCGGCGTGCCGCCAGTGTCGTACGTGAGGCGTTCGGTGCGAAGTACAGGCGCTCCTCGCTTGATCCCGAGCAATCGAGCCTCCCCACTGCTCGCCAGGGAGGCCTCCAGGCTCTGCTCAGCCCACTGCGTGTCTATTCCGAATTCGGAGCGCAGCAGATCGTAGAGGGACACGCCCTCCAGATCTCGCTGGGCAAGCCCGGGGCAGACGGCCGCGGGCATATGACAAGTCTCGATCGCCATCGGCTCGTCCTCGGCAAGGCGTAGACGCTCAAGCCTGGCCACCGCGGCACCCCTGGGCAGCTTGAGCTTCTCGGCTACCCATACCTCAGCGCTCTCCTCACACACGCGGATCACCCTTCCGCCCGGGCGCAGGCCCCGCGATTTCATGTCCTCCGAGAAACTGCTCAGCCGGATCAGGTCCTGGCTGAACTTGCGACGAGCCACCCGAGTGCCCGTTCGCGGCCTGCGGACCAAGAGGCCCTCGGTCACTAGCATCTGTATCGCCTGTCGCACCGTAATCTGGCTAACCTCATAAATATCGCACAGCTCGCGCTCGGTCGGTATCCTGTCGCCCGGACGCACTGTCCCGTCTTCGATACGCTTACGCCATATTTCGTAGATCTGCTGGTAAAGAGGGGTGCGAGAATCCCTGTCCAGCTCCATCTTCCGCCACCACCTATCCTGACACAATGCGCGATGTGTCGTGAATTGTGTATCATCTTATTATACCTATTCTTTATAATCAATGGCAAGCTCAGGACCAACCGGGGTTCGCGACTCGCTCTGCGTCTGGCGCCGCGATCGGCATGGACGAGGGAAGCGTTTTGGTTGACACCAGCGCTCTCCAAGTGTATAAGCCTGTACAGGGGGGATGAACGCCAGTGAGCAAATCGCGGGTTTCTGTTGTAAGGTGTTCCACGTATGATGCCGCACGCGTGAGCCAATCGGTGCAGGCACTGCTTGCGCCTCTCGGGGGCATGAGCGCCTTCGTGTCGCCCGGCCAGACGGTCCTTATAAAGCCCAACCTGATCCACGGCACGGCGCCTGAGCGAGGCGCGACCACTCACCCGCAGGTGCTGCAGGCGGTAATTCAGGAAGTGCGCGCCTCAGGCGGTGTGCCTGTAGTGGGCGAAAGCCCAGGCTATGAGAGCTTGTCGGTGGCCGCCAGGAAATCAGGTCTGCTGGAAGTGATGGAAGAGCTTGATGTGCCGGGCATCGCCTTTGACGCCTGGACCGATGTGCGCCTGGACCCCGGGCATCTGGTGCCGTCACTGCCCATAGCCGCACCCGTAGCCGATGCCGATGTAGTGATAAGCCTCCCCAAGTTGAAGTCGCACGGCCTTGTGGTCTACACCGGATGCGTGAAGAACATGTTCGGTGTGATCTGCGGAACGCAGAAGGCCCAGTATCATCTGCGATTCCAGGATCGCGAGGTCTTCTCGCGGTTGCTGGCAGAGATCTACGCTGTCGCCCGGCCAACCCTGTCGATACTCGATGGCGTAATCGGAATGGACGGCAACGGGCCGCGCAACGGCGACCCGGCGCCTCTGGGCCTGATGCTCGCGGGCACAGACGGGGTGGCTGTGGACGCGGTTGCCTGCTCAATAGTGGGCATCGACCCTCTCGAATCTCCGCCAATCAGAATCGCGGCGCAGATGGGCCTGGGCACGGCATCGCTGGACCAGATTGAGCTGGCTGGGCCGCCCATCGAAACACTCAAGACGTCGAGCTTCCGGGCCCCGCGCGCTGCCCGCCCGTCCATGCGCCAGAGGGCCATGTCCGGTCGGGCTGGCAGAGCCATGCGAAACTTGCTCACCACAAGGCCGGCTGTCCGTCCGGAAGCGTGCCGTGGATGCAGAATATGCGTCAAGGCCTGCCCGGCGAAGGCGATAGAAATGCGCGCCGGGAAGGCGTGGATGGACTACAACAAGTGCGTACGTTGCTATTGCTGCCAGGAGGTGTGCGAACACGGCGCAATCGAGCTTGCGACGCCGCTTCTCGCAAGGCTGATGCGTCGCTAGGGCTGCCGAGGCACATCCGTGCCAGGATTCAGGAGGTCCGCGGGTCGGGCTCCAGGTGGGCCACCATCACAATCCACTGGCCCTGGCTGTCGCGGGATCTTCCTGCTTCCCGAAAGCCAAGGCTCGAGTATATGCGCCTGGCAGGCTCATTTCCCGGCCTCACCTCCAGTTTCACCGTACAGGCCCCTTGCTGGCGCAGGAGCGCCAATCCGGCCTGGATCAGCTGCCGACCGATTCCGCGCCCCTGGGCGCGCGGATCCACTGCCACCGACAGAACTTGAGCATGTCCGCGCAGCAACTGCTCACCGGAGTATCCGGCAAAGAGCAACTTGTTTGCGAGTATCGTCCGGGCGCGGCGGAAAGAGATTCCGTACCTTCCGCTCAGCCACTTGGCCACCCACAGGAAGACATAGCCTCCCAAAAGAGCTTTGGCCCACACTCTGCCCATGGTCCTCGGAACGATGACATACCCGAGCACCACCCCACACTCCTCGTACACCAGGAAATTGCGGCGCTGGGCGCGCGAAAGGAACGCGAAAATGTCGCGAAACCCGGCGACCGGCGGCGGACTTGCCCCGTAGTAGTGCCG
>DHON01000012.1:0-1509 GCA_002409965.1 Firmicutes bacterium UBA5389 | reverse complement strand
GACTTGCCCCGTAGTAGTGCCTCACCGATTCCGGAAACGCCCGGATGAAGATGCTCGCTATGTCGTCGACATCCGAATCCAGCACACTGCGCACTCCCACATCCCTCGCCCCCCCCTGCTCAATCACGGCGCCTCGCCAGCGAGCCCGGACATGAACATCAGCTGCGAGACTGTGGCAAACCCAAACCCGCGGTTCCGGAGGCTGTGTATGACTTTCGGAAGAGCATGTACAGTGTTCGTCCTCGACCCGCCACGGTTCGCGACGATGCCTCCGTTGTCGTGAAACAGGATGACGTCTCCGTTCCTCACAACTCTTGTGAGGCGATGGACCATGCTAGACTGGGACGCCTCGGTCCAGTCCATGGAGCTTATGGACCACAGGGCCATAGCGTAACCGCGGACCCGCAGCGCCTCAAGGAGGCGTTCATCGTACAGACCCCGGGGCGGCCGGAAAAGCCTAGGCGCCTCGCCGCACACCCGGGCGATAGCGTCCTCCGCGCGCGCGATCTCCTGTTGCATGGAGTGGGTCGCCAGGCCCATCATGTTCTTGTGTGAGTAGGTGTGAGAGCCGATTTCGTGGCCCTCTTCGGCGATTCGCCGAGCAATTTCAGGATACTGCTCCACCTCGCGACCCACAAGAAAGAAAGTCGCGTGGATTCCCTCAGCACAGAGTGTGTCGAGAATCAGCGGTGTGTATTCGGGATTGGGTCCATCGTCGAAGGTCAGCGCAATGAGCCGAAACTCGGCCGAACCTCGCCTGAAAATTCCGACATTCATCCCGTAGCCACGATACACGTACCGGTTCAGCAGGATCACGGCCACGATCCCGACGACAAGCGCCGCTGCGCTCACTCGGGACATTATCGCTCTTAAGACAGCCAGCTTGACCTGCGGATCCCGCGAGTCTGGAGAACTGCAGTCGCGTCCGTCTTCTGCTTCCGGAAACCCCGGGAGCGCCTCGTATATGCAGACCAGCGACAGCACGGCTGCAAGCATGAGGTGAAGGTCGAACCGCTCGAACAGCCATACCAGAGGCGGATACAGAATCCCTCCGATGGTTGTGGAGGTCAACGGCGAGGCGGCGTGGCGCTCACTCCGTGGTCTGCCTGCAAGCCACCCCAGGACCCCGCTGAGGGCCGCGGCGGCAGGCGATATGGCAAGGCCCACGCCGATGACGATGGGAACAGTCAGCCCTCTACGGCCGGGCGCCATGAAGGACCAGGTCCCTCCCACAACCACCGCAAGCCCGGCAGCGGTCATGGCAATGGGCGTGCCCACCAGGATGCGCGCGAGCCCGACTGCGCCCATCCCGCGGAGCGCAGGCGACAGCCACGGCGCCCGGATGCGCAGAGGGCGAAGAAACGCCGGGAGACGGATGGCCGGCAATGCCCCGATCACGTATGCGATCACAAGAACTGTGATGTACGAGTCCAGAAGCCACACTGCCGCTGTTCAGCTCCTATTTGGATGCGCTACGCCTTCGAGAAATCAAAAATCCGGCGGCGACCT
>DHON01000074.1:3688-32175 GCA_002409965.1 Firmicutes bacterium UBA5389 | reverse complement strand
TGGCGGAAAACCCGCAGGTACCAGAAATTGCCTGAAACTGAGGCCGCAAACCGTGTTGGCGTCTTCCGCGCGCCGCAGATGCCCGCCGAGGCGCCTGCAGAGGAGGTCCATGCAGCTTGGCTCTGGAGTTGCTCACTGTCTCTTCCACAGAGATGACGCAAGCGCAGGCCGATGAGGTTATCCAGCTGTGTTCGCAGGTATTCGATGGCGACTACTCACACTACATGAGCCTGCCGCTCGGCCGAGTTCATGTGCTCGGGTACTTTGAGGCAGGCTGGTATCGCATGCGCTATGGCTCGACCGCCGCCTACGCATCGGCAGTGGCCCATGGCTGAACTCGGCGTATGTCGAGGGCGTCGCCACTCACGAAGGTTGCCGTAAGCAGGGGTTCGCTTCAGCCGTGATGCAACGCCTACAGCGCGAGATAGCAGGCTATGACTTGGGCGCGCTTTCGCCGAGCCGCCCGCGACTGACCAGATGGAAAGGATCCGTCGAAGTCCCTTTTCAGTGCCGGCGGCCCGCGCCTCATAGCTGGGGTCTGTGAATGGGAGGACTCCACCTTCTCGTCACTGCCCCCATTGCCTGGTCCTGAAAGCACAGGGATGACTCTGACGGGATCCTCCAGGCCGCCCGCGCGACCCAGGGTCCTGTGAAAGCCGCGTTGATACCCTGAAGATGAACGCCTCGCCGACGAGTTTGGGCATGATCGGCGTGGTCCAACGCGACCCGTTGCGTGTGCAACAGGTCTTTTATGGGACCTGCTCCAGGCTCAACAGGTCGTACACTAGTTCGCCGACCTAGGCTCAGTCGCGATCGGCTCCTCCCGCGCGCTCCACATCCCCTTACGACATATCCCCAGCTACAGGTGATGGATGTACCTGGGTTGACAGCAATGGATCGCCCGCCGACACTAAAAGGTCCCCAACAGGACCCACCGTCCTCCAAATCGGGCCGCCCATTCACCGGATTCTGCACAACCTGTTGCGTACGGGACAGGTGTCAAAACTAACCTGGAACGAGCGCAACAGGTACCGAATAATTGCCATCTGTCGACTTCGCCTGCGTCTGCATTGCCCCGCTTGTCGCACGCGCATCGGTCGCGCACGCAGACTGCAACGCCTGCGCGACTTCGACGGGACCCTGGTTGTCACGGCTGCATTTACTGCGACAGCCGCAGCGAGTGGGCTTCAAGGACAACGCCCTCGCCCTGATCGCACGGGAGCTGAGAAGCAAGCGCAGGAAGGGCGTTGTAGTCACAGGCGCCATGAGCGATCCCTACAACCCCTTTGAGCAGGAATATCGCCTGACGCGAGGCGCGATGAAGCTGATAGACGCCCACGACTTCGGGATTTCCATAGCAACGAAGAGCGATCTTGTCACGCGTGATATAGACGTGATAACCTCGACCAAAACCCATTCGCCTGTGCTGGTCAAAATGACCGTTACCACAGCCGACGACGAGTTGTGCCGAAAGGTGAAGCCGCGTGCGCCCGTAGCCTCCAGGCGATTCTCCGCCATCAGGCAGCTTTCCGAAAACGGCATCTTCACCGGAATACTGCTCATGCCGGTACTGCCGTTCATAGAGGACAGCGACGACAACGTGGTCAGCATCATCCGCCTGGCGAGCGAGGCCGGAGCAAGGTTCATCTACCCGGCTTTCGGGGTCACGTTGCGACAGAACCAGCGAGAGTGGTACTACTCGAAACTCGATGAACACTTCCCCGGCCTCAGGCTCAAGTATGCGAAGCAGTTTGGCAATGCGTACGAGTTCCGCTCTCCCAGGGCGACTGAACTATGGCGCGTGTTTTGCGCGGAGTGCGATAGGCTAGGCATCTTGTACAAGATGGAAGACATCATCGAGGCCTACCGCGAACCATACCGCGAGCCCTTCCGCGGCAGTCAGCTGTCGCTGTCCTGAGCAGAGCCGCGCCGCGGTTGAGACGGCGGACGTACCCGCCAAACGAGCAAGCCAGTCAGATGGGTTGGCCCATGAGCGCCGCATGCACCTCGTTGGCCATGTCCCATACATGGCAATCCTGGTTGGCGAGGATCGCAACCACGGTGCTGGTATCAGGGTAACATCTGAGAACACCATCGACGCCAGGGTTCTCCCCGTCTTTCTGCATGTACATGACCTTTGGAGTCAGCATATCTAAGGATGTCGAGCACGCCATCGTGCAGCGACAGGAGACCGCGCTCCACTAGCTGCAACACCGCCACCGCGGTGAACAACTTGGTGATGGAGGCTGTATCGAACCTGGTAGACACGGTGTTTGGGATCCGCCACCCTCTGTGCGCGTATCCATGCGCGCCGGAGAACAGAACCTCATAGCCTCGCTTCACGAGCCCTGCACCGGAGAAATGGCGCTCCTTATGATGGGCCTGGAAGACTGACGCTATGGCCGCTATGGCGTCCGCAGCCTCGGTTCCTGTCCCTGTGTGTTTGGACATCCCGGTCACATCCATTCCAGCAGTAGACCTCACTGCGCTCATACCAGCACAGCAAGGCCCGTGAAGTGGTGTTTCGTGTCTTGGTATGGTAGACTTTCCAGTGTACGCTGCCAGACGCAGTATCTCAGAGATGGTGGCTGTCGTGAATCGCGTGATGAGCGAAGCTGCATGATGTGAGGTGCGACGACGAAAACCATGGGAAGTATCATTCTGTTCGCCGCGATTGCAGTTGAGCTGGCATTTGCGGCGTATTGCATTCACTCAAGATCATATCAAGCGACAGGCAGAAGAACCATGCGCATAAGCGCCTTCGCTGTGTTCGTCCTGCTGATGATAACGTCCATCATAGAATGGAGTCTTCGCTGGTATGCTTTTGCAGCATTGCTGCTGACATGGGCGCTGCTCAGCGCAATAGCACTTGTGCGAAGAGACCGTGATGGTGCAGCATTCAGGATCGGCAGCCTCATCAAAAGAGCCGTTCTGGCGCTTTTGGCTGTGCTGCTTGCCCTCAGCCCTGCCCTGATATTCCCGCAGTACAAACCGCTGAAGACCACCGGAGCGTATGGCATCGAAACGGTAGCCTACACCTATGCCGACGAAAACCGCATCGACACGTATTCCGACACCGGCGGACCCAGAAGACTCACTGTGCAATACTGGTATCCCGAAGACGCCGATGGCAAATACCCGCTTATCGTCTTCTCTCATGGGTCGTTCGGAGTGAAGTCGAGCGATCTGTCGCTGTACAGAGAGCTGGCAAGCCACGGTTATGTTGTGTGCTCAATCGACCACACATACCAGTGCCTGTTCACCGCCGACACAGACGGGAGAATATCGTTGATTGACAGAGGTTTCATGCGCGAGATCCTAGCTGAGGACGCAGAGCGCGACAAGATGCAGAGCCGTGAGTACTATCAGAAGTGGATGGGAGTACGCACAGGCGACCTGAACTTCGCTATCGACTATGCCCTCAGCCAGGCAGCTAGCGGAGATTCCGATCCTGTCTACGCACTCATAGATATAACGAAGATCGGCGTTCTGGGGCATTCGTTGGGAGGTTCTGCCGCGTTGGGAGTTGGCCGACCCAGGGATGATGTGGGCGCGGTTATTGCCCTGGAGTCGCCCTTCATGTGCGATATTGTCGGTGTCGAAGACGGGGAGTTTGTGTGGAATGACGAAACGTATCCTGTACCCGTGCTGAACATCTACTCAGACAGCTCATGGAGTCATCTGGATGAACTGCCGCAATACGCAGCGAATGCGAAGTTGCTTGCGGATACGGAGGCGACCTCTTTCAGCGTACATGTCCGAGGGGCAGGGCATCTCACCTTGACAGATTTGGCCCTTACGAGTCCGCTGCTCACACGAATGCTGAATGGACGGAAAGCAAGTATAGACACGGAATATTGCCTAACCACCGTAAGCCAGTTGGCGCTGGAGTTCTTCGACTGCTACCTAAAAGGAACAGGTACGTTTGTGCCGCAGGCATCTTACTGAGTGCGAGTCGCAGAGAAGAAGTACACGGAGTTGTGATCACCTGGAATAGGAGGAATCACCGTTGAGCATTGCTTTACGCCTTGAGCGGCCTGAGGACTACCGCGCCGTGGAGAATCTCACCCGCGAAGCATTTTGGGGATTCACAAGCCCTACCTGCGACGAGCATTATCTGGTCCATTTGCTCCGGAGCGTACCGGCGTTTGTGCCGGAACTCGACTTCGTAGCCGAGATGGACGGCAGACTTGTCGGGAATGTGATGTATTCAAGAGCAAGAGTCGTTGATGACAACGGCAATGAGACGGAAGTGCTGACCTTCGGCCCGCTTTCGGTCCTGCCCGCGTACTGGCATTGCGGCGTCGGCTCGGCGCTCATGCGTCATTCAATACGCGAGGCAAAGCAGATGGGATATAGGGCAATCGTGTTTTACGGGCATCCCGACTATTACCCGCGTTTTGGGTTCCGCAACGCCAAAGCCTTCGGCATTACAACGCCGAACGGGAAGAACTTTGACGCGCTCATGGCCATGTCGCTCCACGATGGGGCGCTGGACGGCGTCTCCGGCGCGTTTCATGAAGACCCGGTTTTTGCGGTGAAATCGGAGGATGCCGAGGCATTTGATCGGACGTTCCCCCAAAAGGAACCGGCCTCGATGATCCCGATTGACGTGCTGACAGACAAGCTGGAACCGGCGGCGCGAAAGGCCTTTGCCGAGCATAACATCACAACGATCGCATGGCTCAACCGCCTGAGCGGACGGGAGGTGCTCGAATGGGAGGGGATTGATGCACATTCTATGGCTGTCATCAATCAAACGCTCAGGGAGCATGGCTACGCCGAGAAGCTTCTGCCGTCGTCAACTGTGCTGCAGCTTGCCGAGATGGGTGTGCGTATACCTGTCGTGACACCAATACGGGTCAAGGACGGCATCTCGGTGTATCGCTTGGAATCCGAGGGCGAGAGATATGCGCTCAAGGCGTTCGACAGGCCGAAGGACAGGCGGGAAATCGAGAATTATAAGCTGCTCACCTCGCTCGGCGTCCCGGTATTGCCGATGCTGAAGTACACGAGCAATGCCTTGCTTTTGCCGGACGTGGAGAGCGATACCCGGTTCCGGCTGGGCTGTGCCGACGACCTGTCCGACACACGGACCGCCGCGGCCCTCGCGCGCTGGTACAAGACGCTGCATGAGAAGGGACGCGTCCATGTTTCAACCCATGGCTCCGCGCTCTATGACGAAACGGACGTTGTCACGCCGCCAAACATGGATATGGTGGCGGAGAAAACGGGCACTAGGGCAAACGCGCTGTGGGGTACTCTTCGGGAGCGCTTTGCCGATGTGCGCCGCCTGATCGGTTCTTTGCCGCGCACGCTGACGTACAATGACTTCTACTGGACGAATCTTGTCGTCTCCAGAGATCGCACTTCCGCCATGATGCTAGACTTCAACCTGCTCGGCAAGGGTTACGCCTTTGCTGACATCCGCAATGTGACAAGCTCGCTCACGGCCGATGCGAATGAGGCGTTTCTGAGTGAATACGGCACGAATGGAATCGGCGAGGAGGAAAGACTTGCTGACGCCGCCTTATCGCCGCTCACCACGCTGTTTTTCGCCTGCGAACGAGAAGTCTTCCCCCGATGGGCGAACGCTTCGCTGGAGGAACTGAAGAACGGTGCGCTGCTGGAGAGTCTGTTACGGTGGCTCGCTCCTTCCACCAACTGCAGGGAGGAATCCTGATGGCACAGAGGTCCATCATCATCATAGGCGCTGGGATCGCCGGGCTTGCGGCAGGCTGCTACGCACAGATGAACGGTTACAGCACCCAGATCCACGAGGCGCACGACAAGCCGGGAGGACTGTGCACCGCATGGAAGCGCAGAGGCTACACCGTGGATGGCTGCATTCATCATCTGGCCGGAGCGAGCCCAGGAGTTGAGCTCTACCGATTGTGGGAGGAGCTCGGAGCAGTCCAGGGGCGCGAAATGGTCTTTTGCGACACCTTGACGCAGGTGGAGTCGGCTGATGGCCAGGTGCTCACCGTGTATACCGACATTGATCGACTGGAGCGGCACATGAAGCAGCTGTCGCCGGCGGATGCCAGGCTGATTGAGGAGTATACCAATGGAGCCCGAAAGTTCGCCCGCATTGACTTGTTCTCGCTGATGGCCATGACTCCGCTGCAGGCCGCGCGGAAGGCGTGGCCCGTGGCTGGGACCTTCGCCAAATGGAGCAAGGTGACGCTCGACCAATTCGCAGAGGGTTTCCAGGATCCGTTCCTGCGCCGTGCCTTCCCTACCGTGCAGTACGATTTCGCCGATATACCCATGTTTCTTCATCTCAACTTCCTGGCCGGCTGCCACAACAAGACTCTGGGCTGGCCCAAAGGCGGATCGCTCTCCTTTGCCCGGAGCATAGCCGATCGGTACGAAAGGCTGGGCGGAAGGATTCACTGTCGCTCTCGGGTGAGCAGAATACTGGTTGAGGACAACCGGGCCGTTGGAGTGATCGCAAATGGCGCGGAGCACAAGGCCGATGTGGTGATCTCGGCTGCTGACGGCCATTCCACCATCTTCGACATGCTGGGCGGCAAGTTCGCAGACGAGCGCATCAAGCGCTTCTACGACGCAGCCCCGCGAAGCGTGGAAATGGCGCTACAGGTCGCTTTCGGAGTGAACCGCGACATGTCGCAGGAGCCACAGGCGCTTGTCTGGTTCCTGCCCCAGCCCGTCACCATTGTCGATAAGGATCTTGACCGGGTAAGCATCGAGGTCTACAACTTCGACGACACCCTGGCGCCCGCAGGAAAGACCGTAGTGAAGGTGATGCTGAGCGCCTGCTACGACTACTGGAAAGGGCTGCCTGACGCCGACCGGGCCAAGTATGATGATGAGAAACAGCGTGTGGCGGCTGCGGTGCTGAGGTTGCTCGAACAGCGTTTCCCGGGCATCAGCGCACAGGTTGAGATGACGGACGTGGCCACGCCCGTTACCACCGAGCGCTTCACAGGCAACTGGCAAGGGCTGCAAGCCTGGAGTGTTCCCGGCGAGCCTTTCGCAATGCTCAAAGGGTTCACCCGCACCCTGCCGAGGCTGCGGAACATGTACATGGTCGGGCAGTGGGCTGAGTCCACGATCGGGCTACCGACAGCGGTGGCGTCCGGTCGCCGAGCTGTCCAGAGCATCTGCAGGCTGGACGGAAAGCGGTTTCGGGCGACCACGCTTTCAGAGTATTCGAGCGTTCAGCGGGAGGACTGAAGACCATGCAGGACAGGTGTTCGGTAAACCAGCCAGGAAGGAGCACCGACGCCCTACTCCCGGACCATCACGCCCTGTTGTTCTCCGCCCTTGCAAGGAGCATACTCTCTGCCTGCGGAGAAGCTGCTGAAGCCATATTGTCGGAGGCGGTCAAGTCGTACGCGCTGGAGCGAGGCGGGCGCATGCGGAAGAGGGCCATCGCCAACGGCGACGGTACCTCCATGGCGTCATACAGGGCCTACTGCGAATGGACCGCCCCGCCCGGGTCAATCTCCTCCGTGGTTATCGCAAGGTCCCCGGTTCTCATTACGCACACGGTCACCTGCCCTTGGTATGAGGCCTGGAAGAGAACCGGACGACTACACCAGGGCGCGTTCTACTGCAGATATGTCGACGAGTATCTGGTCAAGGGTTTCAATGAGAGCCTGTCCCTGGAAGTCAGAACGATGCACGACCCCCGAAGCTCCGGCCGTTGCGAGTTCATGTGGAACGGAATAGACCTCACACAGGAGGAAGAGACCCGCATCGACGCAATGCGCGCTCGCGCAGAGCCAGGCGGCGTCAAGGATTGGCGCTACCATATGGGCCATCTCATAAGCTCCTTCGCATGTTGCCTGAAAAGGCACGGCATTGACGAGTCGACCGTGCTCATACCCGCGAAAGCCGACTTCACATCGCTGTGCGGAAATGATGCAGCCAGCGTGTTCGACGACTACAGCGAAGTTGACTACGAGGCTGTGTGGTAGAGCTGCCTCGGCTTGTCACTCGATGAACACGGCTGAATACCAGTTGGGCGTCTCGTCTTGGCTCTTGAGAGTATCAAGAGGCAGGCCGAACTGGCGCACGGTCTTGAAAACGTCAATGCCCACACTATGAAATGCCGGACGCGCCTTTTTGGGATTGGCGCACGGCTTACCGGCGAATCCGGCGCATTCGGCGCATATGGCGCAGTCGCTGAGCGAAAAGGCCAGATAGTAGCCTCGCAAAAAGGCTTCGCGTTCAATGCCGAAAGAGACGTCCTGCGAAACGCGCTTGTCCGTTGAGTGGATGATGATCCCCCAGGAATAGCGCCGCAGCACCTGCTCATATTCCCAGGGCTTGAGAGAAAGGGGTCGGGAGGGACAAGTGTTCCCATAGCCCCAGTCACCGCAACCAAACGCGCATTTCAATATGGTGCGTGGATCGAACGCAATATCGGTGATTTCAAAGGGAACTGCATGATCGGCCCCCCACTGCAGAGCCAGATCTGCGAAATACTTGGCTTCCATCAGTCACTGTACCCCTTTCGACCATGACCGCACGTTTTGCATGGTCCGTATTTCCCGGTGGGCTTCCCAACTACAGGCAGGCAGCTCGATACTGGCATGCCTCGTCGTTCGATGCCTCCATTCGCGCATCACAAGCCTCAGGATTCCACAATCAACGCCGCGAACCCTGTCGGCGTAGCCCGTGCTGATGATATTCTTGGACATGCGGGTTCAACCGGAGGAATCTTTGCCAATCAGGACTTCTGCAGTTCGTCCGGCGAGAGTAGACCGCAACCCCAACTCCCATGGGTTTTGTCAGCCTGCCCCATCGCCTGCGCACACAGGCTTCGCCGAACGCAACCGACTATGGGGATCCCCCGTCCTGCTCGGAAGCCATAGGGTGCCATGGAACGGGCAGGTCTGGTTGATCTGGTACCTTGGCTGCAGAAGTCTTGGCTAGCATGTATTATGGAGTTGGGAGCGTCTGACGCCACATTGCCAACGCGGAGAGTACGAGGAAGCCATCCAACGGAAAGGACCCTGAGCATGGAGTTCATCCCCGCAAAGACAATCATCTCAGGCTATGCCGACGGCAGCTCGTGGTTTGGCGACAACTACAACATGAACATATACAAGGGTTGCTGCCATGGCTGCATCTACTGCGACAGTCGCAGTGAGTGCTACCGGATTGAGGACTTCGACCAGGTGCGGGCGAAGGACAACGCCCTGGCCCTGATAGCGCGGGAGCTCGGGAGCAAGCGCAGAAAGGGCGTTATCGGCACAGGCGCCATGAGCGATCCCTACAACCCCCTCGAGCAAGAGCATCGCTTGACACGGGGCGCGCTGGAGCTAATAGACGCCCATGGCTTCGGGATCTCCATAGCAACCAAGAGCGATCTGGTGACGCGCGACATCGACGTGCTGACCTCGATCAAGACTCATTCGCCTTTTCTGATCAAGATCACCGTTACTACAGCCGATGACGAGCTGTGCCGAAAGGTAGAACCGCGTGCGCCCGTAGCCTCCAGGCGGTTCTCCGCCGTCAAGCAACTTGCCGCAAACGGCATTTTCGCCGGGATCCTCATGATGCCGGTGCTCCCGTTTATAGAGGATAACGAGGACAACGTGGTCGGCATAATTCGCCTAGCCAGCGAGGCCGGGGCAAAGTTCATCTACCCGGCCTTCGGGGTCACCCTGCGACAAAACCAGCGAGAGTGGTACTACTCCAAGCTCGATGAGCACTTCCCCGGCCTCAGGTACAAGTACGCCAAGCAGTTCGGAAATGCATACGAATGCAACTCTCCTAGGGCAAACGAGTTGTGGCGCGTGTTCAAGGCAGAGTGCGACAAGTTTGGTATCGTGTACAGGATGGAGGAGATCATCGAAGCCTACCGGGAGCCATACCGCAGCGCCCAGCTGTCGCTGTTCTGAACAGGGCCGCGCCACAGATCAGACAATGGAAGCGCCCATCAGATCCATAGGCCCTTGAGCACCTCATCTATCTCGCTCGCCATGCCCCATACGTTGCAGTCCTGATTTGCGAGAATCGCAACTACAGTGCCGGTATCAGGGTAGTATCTGAGAACACCGTCAACACCGGGGTTGTCCCCGTCTTTCTGCATATACATGATCCTGCCGCTACCAGGTTCGAGTGCGAACTTGAATGCGTATCCCATCATATAGGTGGCGCGCGCGGTTTGCCTGTACATGACCTTGGGCTTGAAGAAATCCCCTGTGAGCTGTTCCGACAACAGCCGGTTCGCCGCTAGCGCCCGCATGAACAGATCCAGATCGCCCACCGTCGTGCAGGCGCCCGAGTCGGGGGAGCCTATGGGAGGAAACGAGTAGATGTTCTTCCGCCAGCCAGATAGCTTCCCGTTCTCGTCTATGACCGCAGCGTATCCCTCTGCCACGTTTTCGGCCACGGCGTCCATGGCCACAAACTCAGTGCTGCACATGCCCGCCCGTCTGAACACGTTCTCGCACACATAGTCCCGATACTTCTGGCCTGTAAGCTTCTCCACTACCAGACCAGCCAGCACAAACGCGCAGTTGTTGTACCTGCAGCCTTCGCCCGGCGCGAAGTTGGCCGGCTTGTGCACGAACTGCGGGAGGAAGTCGATAGCGTCCCTGACTGAGTAGTTGGGCCTGTCCTGCCAGATAGCCTCGTAACTCTCGCCCGCCTCTTCGTCAGCGTCGTCGCCTATTCCCGACGAATGTGTGAGCAGATGACACACGCTGACCTGCGGCGAGATCGAAGTGCCCTGAAGCTCGAGTATGTCGAGCACGCCATCGTGCAGCGACAACAGCCCGCGCTCCACTAGCTGCAATACCGCTGCCGCAGTGAACAGCTTGGTGATGGAGGCCGTATCGAACCTGGTCGACACGGTATTGGGGACTCGCCAACCCCTGTGCGCGTATCCATACGCGCCCGAGAACAGAACCTCATCGCCTCGCTTCACGAGCCCTGCGCCCGAGAAACTACGCTGCTCATAGTGGGCGCGGAAGACCGAGGCTATGGCTTCGAGGGCGTCTGCCGACTTGGCTCCTGTTCCTGAGTGTTCGGACATTGCGTTTCACATCCATTCTGAAGGTCCGAGGGCAGGTTGCGCCATGCTCATTCCCGCACGGCACGCCCGCGGAGTAGCAGTCCATGGTTTGGTGCGGTAGACCTGCCAGTATGCGCTGACATGCGCAGTATCTCAGAGGTGGCAACTGCTGTCAATCGTGCGATGAGTGATGGCTCGCGAACCGGAGGAATCACCGTTGAACATTACGCCTTGAGCAGCCTGAGGACTACCGCGCCGTGGAGAACCTCACCCGCGAAGCAAGGCAGCTGGGATATGGGGCAATCGTGTTCTACGGGCATCCCGACTATCACCCGCGTTTCGGATTCCGCAGCGCCAAAGCATTCGACCGGACGTCTCCTCATAAAGAACCGGTCTCGATGATCCCAATTGACGTGACGACAAACAATCTGGAACCGGAGGGGCGCAAGTCATCCTCTGCCGCGGTGTTCTGGCCTGCAGCCATGTCCCAACCGCGTTCCTTGAGTAACCGAGTCTGAGCGGGGTTTGTCGGCCTGGTACTACTCGCGCCCTGAGTGCACGGGCCTCCATGCTTGCCCACCCCCTAGTGATCTCGGCGTCTCCGAACACCTCAGGGTTTTCCGCGCCTACTTCGCGGGGGTTGGACAATTCGCCACAGGTCGTGACAGCAATGCGGTTTCGGCAATGTCGCTCTGTTCTGTACGAGTGTCTATCAGCACTTTACAGCAGTCTCCAGTCATCAGCGTGCTCTCAACGACTATGCTTCCGGCATCGATTCTGGTTGCGGCCGTGATCATTGCGAACATGGGATCTAGGCACCAGCCGTTACAGGGATCTGCCCCTCCCATCTTCTTGGATAGCGCGCACAACTTGCATGAGGCCGCCGTGGCGATATAGCCGTCATCTACCTCTGCCACAGACCAGTCTGCGCAGCCGAAAACCTCCGATAGCTTGACAAAGACCTCCTGGACGGTTTCGATTCCAAGCTGTTGATTCAAGAAGGGCGCCGTCTGCGCGTGCCTTCCTTTTCTTTTCTCTACGATTGTGTCGAGCACCATTAGCCTATCATAAGTGTTCGCCGTCTCCGCGATAGACGCAGCATAGATATTCCGTAGCAGGGCAAGCGTCTTCTCAGCATCCATGTTCTATCTCTCCCTTAGCGTTTGATTTGTATTAACGTTCGTTAGCCACCGGGAAAACAAAACGCTAGCCTTCCCGAAGAACGATCGAGATCTCTTCCCGGATTTCTGCTTCAGGCAGGAACCTATTCTTGACGACGATACTCTGTATCAGTGTCTCCAATAGGTGCACTAACGTTCGTACAATCGCGATATCGTTACCCGCGTTCTTCAGGTATGGTTTCAGTATCTGATGATGCCGTGGGAGTATAGTCTTTTCCCAGTCATCCATGATTTTCATCAGTCCCTCATCACCGTCAAACGAAAGATACACCTTGATCCCAAGCCGGTATACTCTCTTGTCGTAGTCACTCAAGAAGTTCAGATCGTACACGAACTTCGTGTAGAAGTCTATGATGCCGTCTGTCCGCCTCAAGAGCGCCGCCTGCCTCTTCAAAAGGTCGAAGTAGTCTTTCCTGATGATCTCATCAAACAGTTCCTCTTTGCTCTTGTAGTAGTAGTAGATCATCGGTAGAGAGCACTCCACGTCTTTTGCTATGTTACGGATCGTTGTTCCGTGATAGCCACTGTTGTTGAAATACTCCACTGCAACCTCTTTGATCCTCTGCCTCATGTCCTTATCTGACATACCTAGCGCTCCTCTACCTAACGTTCGTTAGCATTGTATCGCATGGAATTTTGGACTGCAACTCTCTTTCATTGAAATTGTCCAGCACTTGTGCTACCGCTTACGTTCCGCATGTAATATATGGAACGCAGGCATTTCGGAAATGAGCAGCTAGGCAAGCGATCTGAGATTTCGGGAATAGCGCAGCTACACTCAAGGAGGACTCGCTACCGACCGTCGGGTTCTCCGGCAGGCCAGATAGACCCCTGCTACGCATGGCTTCAATGGGCCTATCCCTGCGCAAGCCCGCTTTGCCATCCGACTCGGATGCCCAGAGCATCGCCCAAATGCCGAAATGGGAACATCTACATGCGGAACGTGGGCCGATCATGCGCAGTGCCTCATTATCGCACAATCCGAAGCCGCCGATGCTCTCTGTGTGTAGCTCAGGGTAAAGGCAATGCCTCGACATCTGGTCTAGAAGGCGACCAAGGTTCTCTCGCTCCTTGGCTATTCGGGCCTGGACTACCAGGTAATCCTCGGGTTTCAAAGACGGATCCCCCTTTCCCGCGCATACTCAATCAGAGTGTCTTCCGCGTCTTCGATACATACGACACTGAGGTCGAAAGGACCGGCAATCTCATCGGCCTCGACGTACATCTCCCAATACGGCCCGTTGAACCCCTCAACCAGGATATCCATGTCTGACCTGTCGTGGAAGCAACCCTCAGCGAGCGAGCCTTACAGCGTGACCGCTGAGGCTGAATAGCGAGCCTTCAGAAGATCGGCGATGCGATGCGCTCTCTCCATCGCATCGGCCCTGACAGACTCGGCACGCTCCTCCGACTGCCGGAACACCGCGTCTCGAATCTCGGATACGTTCCACCCATGGATTCCATCGTCAATCACGGTCACACCTCCCCGAGAAGCAAACTCGTACAAGCTGCGGATGAACTGAACCCACACCCGCACAGCTAAACAGGCGGTCCCGCAGAGAGTGTTTTCCCCGCCCTAGAGGTTATTCCTGCATCGGCGCACGTCTCTTCGCGCCCGCGTTCAGGTTCAGATACCATCGGCCTGCATGCTCCGGACATTGGCACGCGCGTATCACCTCCAAGACACAGCTCACTAGAGTGATCCTCCGCTTCGTCAGCCGCATCGGCTGGAGTTGCTTGTTTCATGGCTAGTCTCGATGCGCCGTAGCCTCCTCGTCCACCCAATCCTCCTCCTCCCAAGTCATGCCTTTGCGCCCAGGAACCTTCCTGGTGGGCCCGGCCTTGTAGAACCGGCATGACTTGGGGCCGTAGCAGAACGTCTCAGACCGGTATTTCCGTCGGTCGGGATTCCACTGGTCGATGATCATCTCTACCGGCATCTGACAGCCCCAGATACATGGCCTGCAGGACTTCCCGTATGCAGCAGGCTGAAGCCGTCGATGCCCGCGCTCCCGGTAGACCTCGAGCGGCGGCGCAATTCCAGTGTACGGAGGCGAATCATTGGCGGACTCCGCTCCGCGCTGAATCACTTTCAAGCCCGATGATTTGTAGTAGAAGGCTGTCTCAAGTCGCGAATCTGCCACTGGTTCCGAAGCACCCTGGATCTGATCGCCAGCCCGAAACTGATGTTTCTCTTGAGCCGCCTTCCCGATGGCGACCAGGAACTCGCCAGCCTGACCAGCTATTGACCCATTCACACGCAGAACGTAACCAAGATACGAGTGGCTACGCTCGTCGAACGAGCGCAAGAGACGGATTCTGGGTTGGACTGAACACACAAGGCCTTCCCACTGTACCTTCTTGCCCAACACTTGCACCTCCTGTGCCCGGCATGCCTGCTGCCCCAGGCGCTATGAGATCTCCTTGATCATCAGCAGGCACGGGTTCGCAGACCCCCACAGCTCGGGGAATTCCTCTAGCTCGATGAAGCCGGCTGATCGGTAGAACTCTCTGGTTTTCGCGTAGTGCGCATCGGGATGCGAAGCTGACAGCGTCTTGACCTGAAGGAAAGCGATCCCCTGATCTGCGCACCATTTCTCGGCCTCGCCCAGAAGGAGGCTCCCAATACCATTGCGATGGTACGCCTCCATGACCCCCATGACGCAAATCTCAGCGGCCTTGTCGAAATGCTTCAGGACTGCAATGAATCCTACCGACGCAACGCCGTCGAAGGCTGCCCAGAAAGGCAATGACGAGCTCTTGTCTATGTAGGATTCTATCGCCTCGGGTATTCCGAACCATTCTCCAAGGTCTGCAAGGATGCGCCTCGACACCTCTCTCTTCTCAGACGGTGTTTCTAGCTTGCTGATGTGCACTCTCTCACCCACATTCATCTCCATCAGTATCTCAGCTCGCACAGCAGTCAGGTTTCCGGCCTGACTACCGGCGTTGTCACCGCACGCATTGCTATACTCCTACCAGGTTCATTCGATCTCATTACGCTGTGCAACCGTTGCTCTCAAAAGATTGCGAACAAGATAAGCAGAGGTCATGCTGCGGTTTCTGCATTGCGCTGCATGCGCTCCAGAATAACGAGGATACGCAGCAAGAACAGGAGCAAGCATCCGTTGGCGGCAAGTATCACACCGATGGCCAATGCAGGGATGAACCCGGAAATGAGCATCGATGCGCCGAATAGTATCGACAGAACGTTCATGGTCAGTTGAGTTCGGCACAGACTCACCAAGATTCTAGGGAGGGGTTCGCCTGGCTGCTCCGACTTCTTCAGCAACGGGGCGCACGCTTTCTTGACGCCGATGACGCCGCCCAGGATGTTCAGAGTAGCTACGATAAGCGTAAGGCAGGGCACCAAGACCCCCGGAACAATACACGATATGATCCCAAGCGCAGCAAACACAGAACCAAACAGAACAAGCAGCCAGGAGCGAGGGAAAGCGCCAATCGGAGTATTCCCGAATGCGATCATCTGAATGGCGAGAATAATCACCAGCAGCCCGAGCTGGGCGCTTGCTGAAAACGGCAGGATGCCCAGGCTGACCGGCACTAACAGAACTCCGAGAATCAACATGAAGAAGCCAGTCATGAGCATCATGACCTTGTCAGGTGCAAGGTTTGAGTCTCTGTCGAAAGACTCTGTCGCCTGGGGATAGCGTCTGTAGACCTTCTGAAGAACCAGCGCAAGGCATATGATCGATAGCCCATAAGGCAGAACCACAATCGCTGCTGCTTGCGTTGCCAAAGAAGAATGCCGCCAGACAAGCACGGCGACCAAGATCGACAACACATAGACCGACCCGCATGCGAGAGCAAGATGCCTGAGAATGCCGCCATGCCTTACCCAGGAGCGAAGCTTATCTTCAGCGAACAGCATCTGCAGAAGAAGCGCCAAACCTCCAGGCCCAAAACAGACGAACAGGAGGATACGAGGAACGTGAGCGAAAGCGCCGGGGACGAAACAAGTCACGATCCCCACTGAAGCAATCGCCGTCCAGACGACAAGCAAACGCCTCGACCTAGCCCTATCTCCAAAGGGAGTCTTCCCGAGCATGGCTGCTTGCAGCGCGAAGATGAACAGAAGCAGGCCATACAATCCGTTTTCGTAGTAGGGAATCATGCCCCTCGATATCGGGAAAAGCAAAACTCCGGCGATCAGCATCATCATCCCAGCGACCAGCAAGATCACCACGTCAAGAGCGATGTCCGCCTTGTCTAGTAGCCCATGCTTTGTCATGTGAATACGCCTTTCCACCTAGAAGTAGGTCCCTTTTGTGCGATAGTTCTCGCGGCGCTCTGCGCCCAGTTTGGCGACCTGCCTATCGAATTCCTGTCTATCAGTTCTGTAAAGCGCATAGGCGTCTCGCGTAGTCTGCGGAAACGCAATGATGAGAGACTTCTTCTCGACCTCGTCAAGGATGTAGTCAGCGGCGTCATCCACGCTTATCGCATCGGGCGGAGGGGTCAGATCACCGAAAATCGGGGTTCTGACGTTGCCTGGGCAGAATACGCTGAATTGGAGGCCCTCGACGTTCAGTTCGTACTGCAGGGATTCAGTCATCGAGATCACTGCGGCCTTGCTCGCGGTATATACAGCTTGATAGGGGATCGGAACAAGCCCCGCCATAGAAGCGGCGTTCACGATGTGGCCAAACCCCTGTTCTCGCATGATGGGTATTGCGGTGTATGTGCCATGCACCACGCCCATCACGTTCAAGTCGATGATGAATCTCCAGATGTCAAAGGTGATTTGCTCCGTTGGAAGAGTCATGCCCATGCCGGCGTTGTTGAACACAAAATCCAGATGCCCGTCGAATGCTTTGGCGGCGCTAATCAGCTCCGCGACTTGGTCAAGCTTGGTGACATCGGTAAGCACGGGGAAGGCCCTTCCTGAATACTCATTATTCAGCCGCTCCGATTCCCTCGCAAGGCCCTCTGCCTGCACATCGCCCATGTAGACGGCTCTGGCTCCTCTTGTAAGCAAGTGCTCGGTCAACCCCAAGCCTATGCCCGACGCAGCGCCGGTTACCACGGCTACCTTACCCTCGAAATACCCAGTCATCACAGAGCTCCTTCCTTCGCGGCGAACGCCGAAAGCCCCCAACGTTCACCTGCGATGACCATCTTTTTCCTAGTACAAACATAAGGCAAGAGAGGAATCGATGTCAAGACCTCAGACCGCATGTCTTGGCCGCTCGTGTGCCAAGAAGTCGGACCAACTACTTAGCGCCCACGGCCTCGCAGCAGGAATTGCATTGCCCGACCCGAATTCCTAGTTGCAGCCAAGACGTAAGGAGGTGATCCCACATCCCATGGCCAAACGCATTTCGTTCGAAGAGTTGCAGGCTCAGATGTTCGACCTGTATTTGGCGCACGACCTCGCCGAAGCACTCGAAGCGGCTGAGTCGACGTCTCGGCTCTACCCCGACAGGTCAACCAAGACTGCCTACTGGAAGGCATGCATCCTCAGCTTGATGGGTCGCCCCGAGGAAGCCGTGTCCGCCCTGGCACAAGGGTTAGCCAATGGCGCGTGGTGGGCGCCGGCCATGCTCTCGCAGGACCCGGATCTTGAGGCGGCCCGAACTCTGCCGCAGATGGCCGAGATTCTGGCCGACAGCGACCGGCGCTGGCGGGCGGCGCAGGCACAGGCCACGCTGTCAGTCGTCGCAGATGTGTGCCAAGGACGAGTATTGCTGGGACGACCCGGCCGCCGGCGAGGCCGAAGTCGCTACAGCTCTGGCCAGCCTGCGCGCCTCGCATCGATTCGACGCCGACAGGGTGGTACTTGCCGGCGCGTCGCAAGGGGGAAGACTCGCGATCACTATGTCTCTGGCGGCGCCCACGCGCGGGTTCATCGCAGTAGTCCCCGCTGTTCGCAATACCGAGGTATTCGGCGATTCAATCAAGTTCGCGGCGGAGCGCGGTGCGAAAGGGTACATTATCACCGGCGATCGAGACCACTTCCTCGCCGGAGCAGTGGATCTTCAGCGCTTTCTGGACAGCGGCGGAGTCCCCTGCCGCGTGGAGGTGGTGGCGGGAATGCCGCATACCTTCCCTGAGGACTTTCCAGAGCGCCTGGCGCGCGCCGCGCGTTTCGTCATGGACTGAAGCGGGGGCGACGATATGGTCAGATGGCTTTCGGCATGGATGAACCCAGGCGCGGGCATTGCAGCATACCTCGTTGCGGCGCTCGCGGCGTTAATGGCGGCGGCCGTATCCGGCCTAGGGTGCCCCTGGGCGACACAGCAATATCGCAGGCGCCTGTCCATCGTCGGCTCGATCTCAAACAAGGTAATCACTCCGATACACTCCTTCTGCGCGGCGAGAACCTGCACATAGGCGGAATCTTCCCGTCTGCCGGACCCGTCCGGCGCGAAGACCTCGAACATGCCCATGCCGTCAGATGCCGCTTGGCGAGCACGGGATGCCTGAGGGCGCGTTCTCACTCACGCCCTCAGGTCACGCCTTCCGCCTACGCCTTCGTCACGGGCACCTGGATTTCCGTCACGAATTGCATCGGGTCATCGGTATCGCCCGGGCTACGCAGGTAGTTCTCGCGGACCGGGCCAGCCACTCGGTAGCCGTTAGGTTCCAGCCATGCCATCACTGAGTTGTACGCCTCGCCGATTCCTTCGTATGGGCCCTGATGCACAGTACAGGCCATCTGGCCGCCTGGCAATTCCCTGGACTGAACCGGCCCACCATCCGGTAGCATTCCTTCGATAGGAATCGCCGCCTCCACATCCACGTCTTCCTCCCTGAACTCTGGGTCATGGTAGATAGCCACGGTGGGGCCGGTGAGCCTCACCTTGCCCCAAATGGCCCCGAAGAGCTGGCCAAAGAGCGTGTTGAGTTGTCCGTAATTGGGCAGAGTCTTCCTTATTGCCGCCACGTTCTGAGCGGGCAGATTCTTCAGAGCTACCTCATACATGGGAAACTCGTCCTCCCTCTCGATCTGCCTCAGCCTGGCTTCGACGCGTGCAAGCTGCGCACGGGCCTCGCCTATGCGGCCCTGGACCTCGGCCTGTTTGAGTCGGAGCATACCTCGGAGTTCCTCGCTAGACACTTCCTTGTTGAGAAGCACTCCGATCTGTTCCAGGGATAGGCCCAAGTCCTTCAGTGCAAGAATCCGGTTGAGACGGGGCAGCTGTTCAGCAGTGTAGTAGCGGTACCCCGTGAAATCGTGCACGCGCGAAGGTTTGAGTAACCCGAGTTCATCGTAGTAGCGCAAGGTCTTCACAGAAACCAGGCTGAGTCTGGAGAAATCGCCGATCTTGAGCATCCTGACTTCCTCCCAGGCGCCTCGTAGGAACAACGTAACCGCGATCGCATTCTGAGCATATACCCTCCCGTTATGGGAGAGTCAAGCGCAACTTCACCCAGTACGATGCCGCATACCTTCAAGTCGCCATGGACGAGAAATGCGGGTTTGAGCTTTTCGAGAAGAGAACGCCCATCGGACATAGGCAGCCAAATATGGAAAGCGACAGTTACTACTACTATCGCATGCGAGTGCGTACAGCATCATCTCCACGTAAACGACGACTGGATCCTTATTGAGCCGGTCGATGGGGACAACGAACCTGTGCCGGATGGTGTGCAATCGGATAAACTGCTACTTACCAACCTTTTCAACTTCACGCAGCCCTTCATTCGCTACGAGTTGACCGATCGTGTTGTCATGCATCACGAGCCTTGTGCGTGCGGGAATCCCTTACCATGGCTCACTCTGGAGGGACGTACCGACGACGTAGTGAGTCTCATCGAGAACGGCGAGGAAGTAAGGGTGGCGCCGGTTTCAGCTCGTAGCTCGCGAGGGCAACAGAATCGAGCTGAGAATCGAGCCGACACTCGGTACGGATCAAAACGCGGCCTTTGAAAAAGCCAAAGACGCGCTCGAAGCGTTCCTCAGAACCCAGGGCGTGACGCATGTGGCGGTCTCTCTCTCGGCCGAACTGCCGAAGCAACAGGACAATAGCGGGAAGTTCAAACATATACTCAACTTGAGCAAGTGATACTCGCGCATACCCTGTCTGCCCAGCGGGCAGCCATGTCCGAGATCTTGCTTGCTCGGTTTCTACTACATCCCAGAGATGCCGGGCTAGCTGGGGTGAAGGTGCGAAGACTTCAGGCAGTAGGGCACATATGGAACGACATCAGTGTATCCTGGCCAACGTTTGGCGCGCCATGCCCAACTGGGTAGTGGCGCCGAATGGGACCACAGTCCCTTAAGAGTGAAAGACCCTGAGTGATCATGCTCTCGTCTCCCACTGGGATAGAGAAGCAGATGCTCATGTATTGCGATAGCATCGATAACGGCTATGGCATCGGAAACCATTTGAGAGCGCCGCAGGCTGGTTCACTCTGTCATCTTCGCCCATGAAGAAAACTACCTCATCAACATCTGGATTCTCATCAAAGACCGTTCTCAACGCCTTTGACAGAAGGGCCGACGCAGTATGCTCGTCAACAGAAGCCGTAAGCGCCATGCCGAAGATCTCCGCCACGCCGGCATCCGCTCTCAGAAATATGCCGCCATTGATTCTGCCTTCCGCTGTCAGAGCAAAGATAGTCCACTGATCTATGTTCTTGCACAGACGCTCGATGGTCCAGTAAATGTCACTGAAGTGCGTCATGTGGAATCCCGTGTATTCCTCAAGATTAGTGTGGTCTATCTGCACAATTTCATGATTCGAGGAATTCTGGTCAATGAATTGGCTTCTTCCAAGACGCATGTCCAGGCTCGCCTCGACCAGCTCATATCCGTTTGATCGTAGGATGTTGGCGGCACGTGTGTTTTCTGCAGTGATACCAATGTATATCTCATGTCGCCTGAAATTCGCGCTGAGATGCTTCACGAATGTGCTCGCAACCGTATCGTAGTCTTCCGCGATCACAAAAGCCGTTGTCTGCAGATAATGCTCTCCGGGGTGAGAGAAATAGCACAATAAGCCAATCAAGCGTCTCTCCCGGAAACAGCCAAGCAGAGCTGCATTCTGCTCCTGTAGCCGCGAGGCATACTCCGTTCTTATCTCGTCCTGACCGTCAAACAGCGGATAGCTTCTGTTTGCTGAATCACTACACAACTGCCAGGTAAGCTCCACTGCAGCCGGTATTTCGTTTTCGCTCAACTCCCTCAGCAGAAACGTTTGCTCCTCCACGATCGGTTGTTCTGGACGATGACTCGTCGTTTCGCTATCCGAGAATGAACTCATGCTTGCCGACAATCAGATCCCCCCTAGCATCCTCAGTACCGCCATCGCGAGCGCCCAGAACACTCCGGGTAGAGGTTCCTGATGACTATGTACATCGGTGGATTCATCTGGCCATTGGCTATTCAGGTCTGAAGGGCCATGTATACCTCAGTCCGGGGGATCGGTGTTCTGCTCGCTCCGAAGGATCTGTACAGAGCCACCTGGCCTGAATCCTCCTCCAGTACTCTCCCTCGTCGAAGAACTTGCGGGCGGCTTCATGCCGTTCGTCTTCATTGCCCAACTGGCTGTCGAGATGGAGCACAGCATGAGTCAACTACAATTGCACTTGCTGAGGTGATCAGATGCAGATGTCATCATCCTCTTCGGATCACACGCAACTGGCACTGCCGGGCCCGATTCAGATATCGATATCCTGGTGATTCGTCCACAGCACTTCATCCGCTACGAGTTGACCGAACGAAAGTCGAGCATCGTTCTGGGCGGTTCATCAAGGCGCGCTCCAGCAGATGACTGAATTCTAGCTGCATTGGGTTATCTATGGGCCGCCTCACACGCGATCGTGAACTGGTCGCCCGACATTCCTGCAATCTCTACGAAATCCCCTTCGCTCGCGAACACGCTGCCTTCATCGACGGAACTGTCGTACTTGGGCGAGCCGTCCGAGGCGAATATGATGATCCTGCCGCCGGTCGGGATCTCGAGGGTCAGAACGCAATCATGTACGGCCCTCAGCCACTCGCTATAGCCTCTGTCGCCGATGGTCGCCACATTGGCGCCGATGCCGAGCGCCGCGGCGCTATCGGCGGGGCTGTACAGCATGTCCAGGAACTGCGCCCATGTCTCTCCGCCTTCATCTAGCAGAGTCAGATCCCCCAGATCTCGCGTCGCGCCGGGCGGCATTGCTGCGTACATCGGTGATTCGATCCTCTTAATTCCGAAGAAGTCCACGTATCCGGGCAGCGTTTCGATGGTGCTGGACTGAACCAGGTGCGAATCGGCAAGCAGCGCGCCTTCGAAAGGCTTGACATTTCGGCGTAACCACTGCTTTCCGTTCATGTCAATCTCCATGCTGCAAGGGACCTCGATCGCGGGCAATCTGTGCATGTAGATCATGTCAAAACCGATGGACGATTCCATCACTGCATACTGCTCGCCGTCGACTGTGGCGAAGTAGAGCCGCGAATCGTCGCTGTAAAAGGTGCCCTCACTATAGTAGAGGCACGCAGATGGAACCTCCATGCCTCCGAGGACGCTTGACACCCGGAACCGATTTGCCTCCCTATCTAGGCTCACATTCGCCAGGCCTCCGCCCGTTAGGAGGTAGTATCCGCAATAGGCTGCGTACTCATCTGGAATCACTTCAGGCTTCGGCGGAACAGAAACCGATACAGCCTTCTCTTTTACCAGGCCTTTTTCCACAAGGACGGCATGCAGTATGCTGAGCGCTATCTTGACTGAACGCCCTCCGGGACCGGTCTCGATCACAGCAACCGATATTCTCTCATCCGGCGCCGTGTAGACCATCGAGTTGTAGTTCCCCGTCCCGCCGCTCTTGCCAAGAACCCGTATACCTTGCTCCTGATACTCAGGGACACACGTCATATCCCAGCCCAGTCCATAGGCAATCTCCGGATTTCTGAGCTTCCCCGCGGATAGTGAAGGCTGAATCGTTCTCATCTCTCTGAGCGCCGGCTCAGACAGGATGTGTGTGCCTGCACCTGAGAAGCTGTCCGCAAAACGGGCGATATCCACCGCGGTGGCGCTGAGCCCCCCTGATCCCAAGAAAGAGATTGCCTCGAGCGGTTCCTTTTGGCCTGTCGCGGGCCTGTAGTACGCCGCGACAACTCCAGCAGCGGCGTCCCGGGCGGTCCTGTCGCCCACACTCGCCCCAGTGCTACCCAGGGCCAACGGCTCAAAGATGCGACTCGCCAGGAAGTCCATGTACTTCTGTCCGCTGACACGCTCGACGATCATCTCCGCAAGCGTGAAACCGTCATTGCAATACACGGCCGCCGCGCCGGGGTCGTGTTTCAGGCGTGTACGGGACAAGACGGCCAAAGTCTCCTCGTGCATAGCGGTGTTGTACTGGAATCCGAAGTTGCCTGCGGCAATCGAGCCGGGCAGGCCGGACGAATGGTTCAGCAGCATTCTGACGGTGATGTCCAGGTATCTTGGGTCCGCCATGACGAACTCCGGAAGATACCAAGCGGCGGGGGCGTCGAGATCGATCTTCCCCTCGTCGACCAGCAGCATCACCGCAGTGGCTGTGTAGACCTTGCTGACAGAACCGATATTGAAGACTGTTGTAGGGTCCACCGGCACGCTGTCTTCCCTGTTTGCCATGGCGAAACCCTCGGCATAGACTACTTCGCCGCCGTCGAGTATGGCGACAGTGGCGCTTCCGGCTCTGCCTGAGTTGATGTCGTTCCATATTTCGGTTCGAGCAATTCTCCGGGCGGTTCGATACAACTGCGGTTCGGCATTCGCGCATACGGGTCCCGAAAGCAGCAGAATGACTGTGACGCACATGACCGCAACAGACGTGAATCGGTTTGTTTTCATCCTAAACCACCCCATTTCTACGATATCCTCGATGGCGGACGTACATCGGATATTCCGCGCTCGATGCCAATAAGCGCCATTTCGCCGCGTCATATGATATTCCTGCACTACGATTTCGAAATCTGACATTCGACTCTCGGATCGTCTGTAATACTGTCACCCGGCAACGCGACGAAGATGACGTCACGCGATGTTTTCAAGGAGGGTCAAACAGGCCTTTCACCGACCAAGGCGTAATGCCCGCATGCACCGCATCGCACTTGATGTCTTCCCGGAGAGCCGCCCTCAGAGCTGCTCTCTGATCCTTGGCATTGGCATGAACGTTCGCTTTACAATGGTCTTTCCATGCGTACATAGACATCATATGAACCCCCAAATGCTCTGGCGAGGGTCACGTCTTGTCAAGTGGTGTAAATTGCCGTTGTGATTCTCCTCGTGGAGACCTTTGGATCCCATTTAGCCGCCTCACGTGCCCCGGCTCTTCCGGTATGTGCTCCGAATCCGCGGAATCGTCATTGGGGAAGATGCCTACTACATCGGCCCATCGCTTGATCTCCTTGTTCAGCCTTTCAAGAGAGTTTGTCGAGTGAATCTGTCTGTGGTGTTCCTTCGGAAACGCCATACACGCAGGGCCGAACTGCCCAGGTTGCAGAGACATACCGTTCTTCAGTTTCAACGACAGCTCACAAGAAGCGATGGTCGGCGGCGAATAACGCGTAGTTCGCGCAGATCTCCTCAGCCTTGTCGACATGCTTAAGGATGCGCCTTGAGACCTCTCTCTTCTCAGCCGGAACTTCTAGCTTCCTGATATGCGCCCTCTCACCCACACTCATCGCTACACGCTTTCCCCCCACATGCCCATCAGATTCACGTCTTGACTATCGGCATTGCTTCGCGGCTCTGCACCCAGTTCAGGCCCTCGATGCCTTGGCCCGCCCTGCCGGCCGCATGAGGAGTAGAGCCTCGCTGCGCCATGAGCTTCAAAACCCTTGGTAGTATTTCAGGAGAGCCTGCGTTCCCAGATCGCCCATGCCTTTTTCAGCCATCTCCTCGTACATGGACAGAACGTGGTTAACGATCCCCATGTTGAGCGAGACCCGTTCAGCTTCCGCGACAGCGATGTTCATGTCTTTGATGTAGTGTTTGATGAAGAACCCTGGGGCGAAATCTCCCTTCAGCATTCGGGGCGCCATGTTACTCATCTGCCAACTCCCAGCAGCTCCCTGGCTTACACTGTCAAGCATGGTCTGAACATCAAGGCCAACACGCCTTGAGTACTCCACAGCCTCACACACACCGGATATTGCCCCGGCCAAAGCGATCTGATTCGCCATCTTGGTGTGCTGCCCAGTTCCGGCATTGCCCTCATGTATGACGTTCTTACCCAGGCACGCGAAGATCGGCTGACAGGCGTCGAATGCCTCCCTGTCGCCGCCCACCATAATTGACAGCGTACCGTTCTTTGCCCCGACATCCCCGCCTGAAACAGGTGCATCAAGAGCGAAAACCCCGCGCTCACGCGCCTTCATGTAGATCTTGACAGCCAGAACCGGGCTACTTGTGGTCATGTCAATCACATACGCACCGGGCGTGGCGTTTTCGATAATGCCGTCTCTGTCCAAGTATGCTTCCTCAACATCCTTGGGATACCCGACCATGGTGATGACTGCGTCTTTGCCGGCAGCGCAACTTCTGACATCAGGGCGCCAGACAGCTCCTTCGGAGATGACATCCTCCACCTTGCTTTTCGTTCGTGAATAGATTGAGACGTCAAAACCGCCCTTCATCAGATTGCGCACCATTGACTTACCCATTACCCCAACGCCAATGAACCCGATTTTCCTCATGCTCTCTCACGCTCACTTCCATTTTTGAAGCCGCCTCGAACCATCCAGGAGCAACCTCCAGCTGCCATCGCCGGCTTCGCACTGATCTGGAATTCCGCATAGCGAACGGCATTTCCTGCTGCGCAAACCCGCAATGGCGAGCCGGCGGCGTTCCTGCACTCGCCGATCAGTTCCGGCAGGGGTACCCCGGGGTTGCCCAACGTGTCGTGGACAATGCGAAGATGGCATGAAGACCGAAGAACATTGCGCGCTTCAACACGTTGTTGGAATAAGCGTGCAGGCAGAAGGCGATCCCGAGCCTCTCAAGGATGTTCATCCAGTTCTTCGCAGTGACCCGGGCAATGCCGCAGTCATCTGCGATGCTCTTGAAGCCCAACATCTGAGCTGCACGAGCAGCCGCCGTCAGGAAGTCAGCAAATCGCAGAGAGCCGATGGCACCTGATATAGTCTTCACATCACGCTCAAGATAGGTACTCACATAATCCGAGCAGTAGCGCGTTGCGTCACTGTACCTGCCGCTTGCAAGAGCGGGCATGCCGCCTCGGAATATGCGTTCGAACATCTCCGGCGTACCGACCGGTTGAACGCTCTTTTGCTTCAGGGATAGCGCCGCAAGATCCAATGCGAACGGCGCAGGCTCGCATGACTGATACATCTCTTGCTGCGAAAGAGGCCACAGGTACACGTCAACACCAGTCCAGAAATCACGTGCCGAAGCCCAATTCAACCAGGAAGCGTATCACCAACCCTCTGTCCAGCTTGTCGCAGAAGAACTGGTCGCCGTGGTTGCGCGGACGGCTGTAGCAGCTGCCTGGGCGATTCCATCGCTGCGTTTGGGCTGAGTAGCTCTCAACAAGTCTTGGCGCGATACGCCCGTCTACACTATAATCCATGCTAGACGCATGTTAGGTGTCGGGGAGGAGTAGCTCAAGCGCGATTCGTACGTGAACTTGACGATGACGAAATCCGAGACGTGGACACCATGACGCGCGCTGCCGTGGGACGAGCATCGCAGAGGGCTCATTGGCGCTCCTCTCGAACAGGAACTACTGTATCGCGGAGATCGCGCGCGTGTTCGACGCCTCGGGCAACGCGGTCTTCGGCCTCTGTCTCAGGCGGTTTCTGGCGCAGGCCCACGTCAAAGTCGATGCAGCCGCGCCCAAACCCAGAATCCTCCACATGGGTCCTTTCGTTCGACGTCGATATTTGTCCCATTGTCCCACGTACCATCTTGGTCTTTTCCCGTATCTCTCCGCCTTTTCGCAGATGGCGGTCGCGGGCCTGTACTCTACGACCTTGTACAGTATTCTCAGACAGGTTCTTCAAGTTATGGCCTGTCGGTGAGATAATTCCACGTAGGAAGGACGGGGACGGCGGGAACAACCTTGGGCAGCCTCGAACTAGCCTGTTGCATAGAGTGCCGCCCCGCCCCTACGGGGAATCACGATTTAGCACGTTGGGTAGCGGGATGTCCGCGTAACCCGTGTAAACAGCAAGGTTGTGACCTCGCGGGGCTCCGGGACCTGTCCTTTACTGTGGGACGGAGGAGTGGTTGCCGTGTACTACTGCGGAATCGACATCGACAAACGAAAGCATGAGGCTTGTGTTCTTGATCAGGATGGGAACCAGGCGTTTAGGCGGAGCGTAAGGAACAACCGATCCGATGCGGAGTCGTTCATAGGTCAGCTCTCGGAGACACTTCACGTGGGTCCTGACGGCGTCCAGTTTATCATGGAGGCTACCGGTCACTATTGGCTCCGAGTTCTACGCAAGGAAGCTGGCGGAAGGAAAGCATCTCAAAGTTGCAATGGTTGCCCTGATGCGCAAGCTAGCCGTAACCATCTTCCATGTCTGGCGTACAGGCAAACCCTACGATCCTGAATACGAGTGGAAGCCGACTCCGAGAGCGTATGAAGCGTAGGCCTGCTCCAATGTGGGAGACGCGTTCCCCACAGCGTGCAGCAGCCTAAAGGGAGTCCCTAATCGGCTCCCAGGCTGCGGCGCGCCCTGGACGAACGTGAACAGCATGTAATGCTGGGCTTTTACGGACCAACAACGCAGCGACCGCCGTGTTACAAAGCGGGGACAAGCGATACGGTCCTCGGGTCGAACCCGCAGATCATTAGCGCCGAAGTATACGAATAAAGCACGAGGCACCGGTATCCCGCGACTCCCCCGTATTTCCGTGCGCCCGGTATCCCGGTCATCGAAATCACGATCGCCGACCCAAGTATCTCTTGACTCTTGCTAGCACGTCTTGCATTGCCTACATCCATGGCAAGACCCGGGCGCAGTGGCTGCTTACGGGCGTCAATGCGTAACTTGAGGACCCTCTCCACGTCGAGGGATTCTAGGCCCGTGTTGACCTGTCGTAAGGTGATACGCCGCGATTCGCAGCGCTTTTTCCGCTATGTGTCGCGAAAACAGGCGATGGTTGATCGATAATCGAGTGTATAGATGCATGGAGCAGGCCGGACGGCAAACATCATGGATGCATGACCCTAATATGGGTTGTATTGCTCCATTCTATTGCATTGTTTGGTTGTTGCGGCCCTTGGTTGTGCAGCGTGTGCCCATGTTTCACCAGGCAACACTCCTGTCCGATGCCATATGCAATTATACGCTGTGTTATGCGCCAACCATCGCTGCGATTCGCGGCGGATAGAGAAAG
>DHON01000074.1:0-3416 GCA_002409965.1 Firmicutes bacterium UBA5389 | reverse complement strand
GCGAGATCATCGAACCGAAAGCGATTCTGGTCCGACTCATGCGATGAACGGCCCGGCGGGCGCTTATGTAGCGGCGCTCGGCGCTCGGCGCCCGGCGTTGGGGCGCGATGAGAGCTTGCCGGCAACGCGCTCGCGGCTGTATGCGTCGAACGGTCTGAACGCGCGGAACTCAAACCGGCACGTATTCCCATCGATGTGGGTAATGACGGATCCCTCCCCACAACGGCCAAAGGGCCCCAAGGGGCTCCGCTTTTCATCAAAACTGCTTGCCCTGGGGTCTCCACGCCGATGAACGGCGCAAGGACTTGTCGCGAGTTACCTAGATGACTCCTGCGATCGCCATCATCAGTCGTGTATCTTCAGCACCGTCCCATCGGGGATCGCCTCGTAGAACCAGCGGGCGTCCTCCATGGCCAGTCGGATGCACCCGTGAGACGCCTTGTTCCCGAGAAGATCCTCCTCCTCGGCGATCACCCGCCCACTCGCATCGCACGGGACACTGTGAACCAGGTACTTGCCCCACCCAAGAAAGGACACCCAGTACCGTGCCCCCTGCCCGTACCGGGAGCTGAAGAACCATTTTCCCCTGTTCTGAACGCGGAAAACACCATTTGGAGTCGGAGTCCCGTCCTTGCCCGATGATATGGCCATCCTCCTCACGACCCGGTCTCCGCGCATGACCGTGAGTGTCTGCGCGGACTGGTCCACATCGATCCAGATGCCCTCCATGGGCATGTCGGCATCCGTGGCCCGACCGGGATCTACCCTGATCTTCGACGCGGCGGGATTCACATCTGTCGTTGCGGCCCTACTCCCCATGACGACAGCGCCCAGGATGAAGATGGCAACGAAAACGATCGCCAGCGCTGCACCGCCCCATAATGCCGCCCCTACAAGCCTCCTCTTGAATGACTGCATCGCGCTGAGTCCCCCTTGTTGCTGTAGTCAACACTACAATGTACTACGTCTGTAGTCCATACTATCGGGGACTATGCTTGTAGTCAATATGCCGGCACTGTGACTGATTCTGGGGACTTCAACACGGCTGGACAATCAAATGGTCTCAGCCAGCTTCTTGAGCATAACGGATGTCGTCTTCTGCTCGTAGGAGCTTCCAGTGCGACTCCTTGTCGATGCCGGTCTTTGTGATGTATTCAAGAGCAAGAGTCATTGACGATGCCGGAAATGAAACGGAAGCGCTGACCTTCGGCCCGCTTTCGGTCTTGCCCGCGTACTGGCATCGCGGCACCGGTTCGGCGCTCATGCGGCATTCAATACGCGAAGCAAAGCAGATGGGACATAGGGCGATCGTGATTTGCGGACATCCCGATTATTACCCGCGTTTTGGATTCCGCGGCGCCAAACACTTAGGGCGCGCAGCCATGTCACTCGTCCCAGTCCCAGCCGTAGTCCGCTTCATCGTCAGGTTCTCGGACCTCGATCTCAGGCTTATCTTCCAGCTGATTGTCGGGGACAAAGCAGATGCGCATGCCCCATCCTGCATACGCAGTGAGCATCCTGCCAAACTCCTCGATGGACAGCTCTTGATCGTCGATCTCGATAACAGCCTGCCTATCCGGATCTGGGCCGCAGTCATGGACAACGCAACGCAAGACATCGCCGCGAGGAGCCCATTGACGGCCGGACGCGAAATACTCCAATTGTGGTTGACCAGGCGGTATTTCGACGGCAACGTGGCGGCATGAAGCGGCAAGAAATTCCTGAGCCATGACACACTCGTTGTACTCCTCGAGAACCTCCGCATCGCTCATCTCTCGCATCTTGGGGCCTATGCTCAGGCGCGTAGTCGGCCCGCTGTCATCCAGGAAGGTAATGACTGCGGCATCGCCTTCGCGGGTGATCTGCACCTCGTCTAGGCGCGCAACCCGCTGCTTCTTCCGGCGCATAGTGTTCACTCCTTCTCAAGACCGGCCCCACGGGATTACGTATCGATGGCTGCGCGCTCTTGCGCAGGGTTCGTCGCCATTTCCGACTTCGACCTATCGTGATTTACGATCCTTCGACGGAAGCCTCGCATCCTCGGCGAACGACCACACCCCAGATCGAGGGGAGAACGCGGTCCAACGCTCCCTGGAGTATTGGAGCGGCAAAGAAAACGTCCCCACAGCCGGAAGCTACTCTGGCCAGACGGATCGGGGAGAAATACGAACGGTGAAGGTAGACGGCATCACGCGCGCCTTCCTTGCCCATACCACGCCCACCAACACTCTTCGCCGGCACCAGGCGAAATGCCGACAACGACAAGACGAACAGCCCGACCGATCCGTCCCCAATTCCGGTCGAAGAGCGTAACTCTCAGTATGGCACCGAAGTGGAGCGATGGGCGAGCACCGATGCAAGCCTCACGTGCAGCGTGCTCTTCTACGGAGCGTGCTCGCGGGGGGCGAGTTAGGCACACCTAACTTCTGTTTGCCATGCCCCCCACGATGCAACGGAGATCGCCTGCAAATCGGCCCGGAGACGAAACCCCTATACTACTTCACCGGCGGCAGCATTGTAGCAAGCATCCTGGCACTCCGGACAAGACCCTCCAGGATAGATTCCCTACCCAGCTTGTCGGCTTCTTCAGGCCGGAAAGCAGTCGGCCACCAGTTCGCTATGGACGGGTCGGTGGTCAGGTATTCAAAACCCTGGTTACCATAACGTAGGTGACAGTGGCCCAATCCCTCTCCATCTCCATGGTAAGGCATCATCAGCAGATATTCGACGCCGAACTCTATTGCATCCTTGGATTCTGTCTTGAATATGTACCAAGTCGGCTTGTACTGGTTTGCCTCCACCTCCAGCACACCTATGAGATCGTACTCCGCTACTACCCCATCGTCAAAACAGACTGTCCTGCCGTCTATGACCCTGAACACATCGAAATTGAAGCGGTAGAGCTTCTCCATGCACTTGCGCACCATAGCCAAGTCATAGCCCGGCGCATACTTGGCAATCTCCGAGAAGACCTTGTCGGCTGCCGGGTCCTGCAAAATGGTCCAGAACGACTCGTTTGTGCCTATCCACGGGCTCAAGTCGATCACCTGTTCGCTATCAGTGGCGGACATGACCAACCCTCTTCCAGCAATGCTCAGTATCGCCAAGCATAGCGCGAGGGCCAGAACCCCGCCCCTAGTTCTCTTCAATAGAAACCACCTGCCGTTTCATTCTTGTTCTTGCGCGAGATCCCGCCGCTGCAGGATATAACGCCATCGCCGCGCGAACCACGGGCTGTTTAGCGAGAAAAGCGCCCGCCTCCCCTCCCCGCATTAGTTAGTTGTGCCTAACGTCTCTAGCCTGATTATAGATCATGCGGTTTCACCCTGTCAACAGCAAGCGGATCGGCTCGCTGAAGAGCGCGCTTTGGCGCCTTTTCTGCACACCCAACTTGGGTGCGTGTAAGTTTTGTAGGC
>DHON01000082.1 GCA_002409965.1 Firmicutes bacterium UBA5389 | reverse complement strand
GATGCGAGCATCGAGACGTCCGGTGCGCCGAACACGCTCTTTTTCCGGTTCGTGCCGGGCGTTGGAACTCGCGACCGCTTGCCGCGGGGCTTCCACGACAATGCGTGGCGCAAGGACTTATTGCGAGCTACTTAGGTCCGCCTGAACCTCAGCTCGTAACCTGTCAGCTCCAGGTAGCGTCGGTTGAGGTCCTGCGCGACAGCCTCATCCACGTCCACACTGCTCCGCGCCTCGGCGTACCCAAAATGCACCCCAACCTTCATGTCGCCAAGCCTACTAGCCCACAGAAGCTGCCTGGCCACATCGGCCAACTCGTTGACCCTGGCACTCTCATGCACATCCAAACGCCACCCCGTAGTCCTCTCCAGATCATCCATCAATCCGCGGTATCTCGCCCCTACCTGCGGCGTAACGAACCCCAGCACCATACGGCCCTCAGAACGGTAGATGCTCACCTTAGGGCGATCAGGCGTGTTCGCGAAAGCCTCGTCGATGGCCTGCCTGGCCGCGTTCTGCTCCATCAAAACGCCCCGCTCAGCCCGGTCAGCCTGTTCCACATCAGCGCTGCCGTCCTGCCCGCCGCCTATGACACCCGCCGACAGCCGCGCCTGCTGCTGCGCGCCCGAAGCATCCGCCTTGAACTGCAGCTTAAACCCGGTCGCGTCCTCGAACGCCTGCGCATACTCGCCCAGGGTTCGCCCATTCACACCAGGCTGATGTGCCCCTGCAGACGTCCTCACGATCGCAGTCTGCGCCCCAAAAGAGGGGTCGCGCGTGATCCTGATTCCGAATTCGTCCGCCAGCTCCGACCTGATCTTAGTCTTCAGAAACTCCATGTTCGAACTCTGCGCAACTCCAACCGGTCGCAGCATCTGCCGTTCTAGCTCCGCGATGACATCCAAACACCGCAACGCATATTTGGGGGTCGGGAAGTAGAGCGTTACGGTGCCCTCCGGGCCAGGCGCGAAACCCATCCGCTGCAGGCCAAAGGACCCCAGCTTCTCCTGGATCAGCGCATATGCGGCGTTCTGTTCCATCTGCTTCGGCGTGATCGCCTCATTGTACTCATCTTCCGTCAACACGTATGCAGCGTTAGGGTTAGTTCCCATGGTGCGGAAATGTCGACTATCCCGAACTGCTTTCCGAAATACCTGCTTGTCCTCGTCGGACAGGCTTTCGGCACCATTTCCGAACCAGGCGGCCAGCAGATCCGCGACCGTCACCGTCGTCCCGCCTATGCCGTTGTCCACCAGATGCCGCCACAGCGCCTCGGGCGCCACCGCGTCATCCCGATCAAGCGATATCTGCCTGAGCTTGGGGTTGAGCGAATACTTCCTGGGCCGGCCCGCGGCGCGCAAAGTCAGTCCGCCCTCTGCACCAGCAGCAGGCGCGGCAGGCGCGGCAATCGCAGCAATCACTGCGCTTCCAGCCTCTGTCGCGGCCTCGCCAGCCTCACCGGTCGCCGCCTTTGCATCGCTGCCCGCTGCATAATCGTAGACCGCCCCCGGCGCCGCCACCTCCACCCGCGATTCGGGCAGCTGCGCTGCCAGCGTCTCCGACATGGCCTCAAGTGACTCGTCATTGCCATGATTGACCAGCACAAACCGGGGCTCAAGCGGCTTGATCGATGCAGCAACGCCCAGTGAGTCGGCGTGAGCCGATAGACCGAATTTCGCAACCTTGCACTTGACCTGGCATTCCGCGTCTCCCAGCCGTATGAAGCGTTCGCCCTGCGCGCGGCCTGCCAGATCCAGCAGCCTGCGGCCAGGCGACTCCTCGTCCTGGTAGCCCACGATCGCCAGCAGGTTCCTCCTCCCCTGCACAATCCGCTCGGCATAGACAGGCGACACGCCGCCTGCGAGCATCCCGGAACTGGCAATGATCACGCAGGGTTCGTTGGACGAGATGATCTTGTCGCGCTGCGCCTTGCTAGTGACCGCCTCTATCCCGTTGGTGTAGAAAAGCTCCTCGCCTCGCAGCGCTTCCTTGCGGTACCTGTCGGCCAGATATGTCGGGTTACGCGCGAACACTGCATTCACGTTCCGGATCAGCCCGTCCACATAGACCGGGAACTTCTTCTTAGTCCGCCTTATGTAGTTGCGTAGAGCCAGTGCCAGCTCCTGCGCGCGCCCCACAGCGAACGCAGGGATCAGCACCCTCCCCCCGTCCGCCACTACCTCGCCGATGGTATCCAGCAACCGGCGCACCTCATGGGATCGGGGCGCGTGTATCCTAGAGCCGTAAGTCGCCTCCACCACCGCCACATCCACCCCGCGCCGCAGCACCCCCGTGAACCGCTGCATCCCCACAGTCTCCTGTTCGAAGGTGGTAAAGTCACCCGTGTAGAGCAACGTCCCCTCCTCCATCTGCAGTAGCACCGCCGCGGCCCCGAGGATATGCCCGGCCGGCAGGAACATCGCCAGCACGCCCGGCGCAGGCTCGAACGGAGACTCGAACCCGAAAGTGATCATCCTGTCCAGAGCCTGCTCGGCATCGCCCTCGTCGAAAAGCTGCAGCCCCTCGCGGAACTCCGCGACCTTGATCGAGTCATGCAGCAACACCTTGGCCAAATCTTTCGTGGCGGCCGTCGCGTAGACGCCCGCCCCCGGCGACACCTTCGCAACCAGCGGCACTGCCCCGCTGTGATCGAGGTGGGCGTGGGATACGACGATAGCGTCCAGACTCACACTGTTGAGCGGCTCCAAATTGGGCAGCATTTCAGTGCCTTCCTCATTCACCCTCACACCCGCGTCCAGCAGTACGTTCTTGCCCGAGTTCGACGTAACAAGTATGGCAGAGGCGCCCACTTCGCCGGCGCCCCCCAAGAACCGTATGCGCATAATCAATTCTCCCTGTGTACTTATTCAGCAGCCCGGCCCCAAAGTCAGACTCGCCGCCGCCCTCAAACTTTGGGGCGGACCTCAAGCTTCGGCGCAAACCTCAAGCTTCGGCGCAAACCTCAGACTTTGGGGCGAACCTCAAGCTTCGGCGCGGACCCAGAACCCGACGACTGATCGCCCGACCTACTCCGGCATCTTCTTCATAATCCGCACTCCCCACAGCATGGGCTGTATATGGACAGGCTCCGTCCCACTTGCCAGCGCCCGCTCGAACAGTTCCATGGCCACCTCCACCCGCGCCGCGAGCATCGCCTCCCCCGCCTCCCGCGTCGCCCGGCCCGGGTCTCCCATATACGGGATCATGTCGGGGTCGCTCACCCACGCCAACGTGTTGGCCAGATGGTCCAGATCCCGCCCGAGAGTGCTCCCGCCGAGCAGCCGCACGAACGCAGCCAGTCCGCCCACGAACGCCGCAGCCCCGCGCCTTGCAGGCGGCAGGGAAGCCTTGACGTTCCGGAAGCCCTCGCGCACACGCTCAGGCGAACACACCAGCATCAGAGAGGTCTCGTTCGTCCCGGCGTGGCAGTCGGGATCGTCGCCGCACACCCCTGGTCCCAGACTGGTCCGGCTCATGAACTTCGGATCATGCTGCACCATGTAGCGGAAATCCGCCCCGAAAGGGTCTATCAAGTAGAAGCGATGCTTCCTCCAAAGCGTCCTGGCCGCGGCCTCCACACCCATCTGATGGCGCGGGCCCCCATGGTTATCCGCGACGAACAGATAGCGGAAACCCTGTCTGGCCAAGCCCTTTCCGTAAGCGGTCAACACACCCTCCAGATGCACCGCAGGCACCGACAGCGACCCGGCGACCGGAAGCGCGTCAGAGCCGACATAGAGAGACGGAAGCTTCACGAAGACAAGCTCCGGCCGTCTCTTGTGCAGTTCCTCCATGTAGCGCCGCGCGAGATCATCCGATATGAACACATCCGTCCCCACCGGCAAATGCGGCCCATGCACTTCAATGGGACTGACGCTGATCATGAAGACAGTCTTCCCAGGATCTAGAGCGCGTAGTTCGGGAAGAGACATCTCCACATACTCCATCACTTCGAAGTCTTTCCGTTCGGCCTTTTCCTCCACTACTGGTCGCCTCCATAATGACCTACTGGAGCGCGGCCTCCGCCGCCTCCCGCTATGAACCTGGGATCCGGACCTGCACCTCAGATCTAGGCCTCGCTTTTCAGGCGGGGCCCCCGGCACAAAAGCACACCCGCGTGCAGGCGCAAGCACATTGCTATGTTTCAACTCAGAGTGTCCTTATCCTTCCTGCGACCCAAATCGACGTATCCCATTTTGACCCAAATCTGAACCCCGGATCTGCGTGTCAATATCACAGACGCGGATGAACCCCGGAATTTGGGTTGACTCTCGCATCGCCATCGACTATGATTGTAGCGGACAACCAAGCGTATTCTCAGCGTAACCTTTAAGTTGGTCCCGTGAGGCCGACAAGGGCGATGCGGCTATCCTGCAGGGGCTCAGTCCCGAAGGGTCCGATCCCGCAGGAACTCAGTGAATGATGCCTGCCCGGCCTTACGGCTCGCGGCAGGCTTTTCTCTACACGTAGAAGCGGATCAGAGCGGATCAGAGCAAAACGCAGAGCAAAGCGAAAGGCAAGGATAGGAGGGTGCAAGTCCTGTGAAACTTCGCGACAAGAATCAGATCATGGACGAGATGAGCATGAAGCGCGCCCTCACCCGCATTGCCCACGAGATCATCGAGGCGAACAAGGGCGTGCAGGGTGTAGCCGTGGTGGGCATAAGGCGCAGAGGCGGCCCGCTCGCCTTCAGGCTGGCTGATCTTATCGAATCCATTGAGGGAGTCAGGCCGCCCGTGGGCGTGCTGGACATCACCCTCTACAGAGACGACCTGACTGCGCTGGCCAATCAGCCGCAAGTTCACCGGACTGAAGTCCATTTCGACATCACGGGCATGAGTATCGTGCTCGTAGACGATGTGATCTACACCGGGCGAACCGTCCGCGCCGGGCTCGACGCCCTGATCGACCTGGGCCGGCCCAAGCGGATCCAGCTGGCGGTACTGATCGACCGCGGCCACCGCGAGTTGCCGATCAAGCCGGATTTCGTGGGCAAGAACGTCCCGACGTCTCGCGAAGAAGTAGTGTCGGTGTGCGTCCGCGAAATAGACGGCGACGACAAGGTAACTATCCAGGAGCTGGTTCCGTAGGCCTGTTCCGCGCACTCGTCCCGCGAACCCGTTCAGCGTATCCCGTCCCTTTAAACTAGTCCCGTGAGGCTGGCAAGGGAACCGGAAGTCATCCCGCGCAACATGGCGCGCGCTGGCTGCCCTGGCCGTCCTGCAGCCCCCGGGGAATAAGGAGGCCGCAGCAATGGGAATCAGCGCTCAGAGCACCCAATTCAACAGGCGCAAAGATCTGTTGGGCCTGAAGGATGTGAGCAATGAGGAAATCGAGCTGATCTTGAACACAGCAATTCCCATGAAAGACATCATCGGACGCGAGATCAAGAAAGTGCCCACCCTTCGCGGCAAGGGCATGATCACCGTCTTCTACGAGAACTCCACCCGCACCAGGACCTCGTTCGAACTCGCCGGCAAATACCTGAGCGCCGACACGTCCAACCTGGCCGTGTCCACCAGTAGTGTTCAGAAAGGCGAAACACTGCGCGACACCATCAAGACCCTGGAGATGATGGGCCCCGACATTCTTGTCATGCGCCACGGGATGACCGGCGCCCCGCACTACGTGGCCCAAAACACCTCGATGCGCGTCATCAACGCCGGCGATGGCACCAACGAACACCCCACCCAGGCGCTTCTGGACATGTTCAGCATCCGCGAGCACAAAGGCCGCCTAGCCGGGCTCAAAGTCGCCATAGTGGGCGACATCCTCCACAGCCGCGTGGCCAGGTCCAACATATACGGGCTCGCCAAGTTCGGCTGCGAGATCCGCGTTGCAGGGCCGCCCACAATGATCCCGCCCGGTCTGGATCACCTGGGCGTCAAGGTATGCTTCAACCTTAAGGACGCAATCCGCGATGTAGACGTCGTCAACGTCCTGCGCATCCAGCGCGAGCGGCAGCAGACGGGCCTGTTCCCCTCGCTCGAAGAATACTCGGAGCTGTATATGCTCCGGCCGGAACACCTTAGCCTGGCCGCCGATAACGCCATCGTGCTCCACCCAGGCCCGATAAACAGGGGCGTGGAGATATCGACCGACATCGCCGACAGCGATACGGCAGTCATAAATGAACAGGTGACCAACGGAGTGGCCGTGCGAATGGCGCTCCTGTTCCTGATGATGGGAGGCCGCAGAGATGAGATTGCTGCTTAAGGGTGGACGGGTGATCGACCCGGCTAACGGCATAGACGGCGCATTGGACGTCTTGATCCAAGACGGGAGAATAGCCGCCGTGGGAGACATCCCCCAGGGCCCCGAGATCGGCACATGCCTGGACGCGGGCCTGGACGCAGGCCCGGGCGCGAATGCAGGCCCGGGCTCCGTGCCCTGTTCGAGCTCGTCCCGCAGCGACCACTCCACCACCATCGTGAACTGCCGCGGCAAGATCGTGTGCCCCGGCTTCATCGATCTGCACGCGCACCTGCGGGAACCGGGCTATGAGTACAAGGAGGACATCGCCTCCGGCTCGCGCGCTGCGGCTGCAGGCGGTTTCACCACCATCTGCTGCATGCCCAACACCAATCCCGTCATCGATAACGGTGCCGTTGCCGGATTCGTCAGACGGCGGGCACAGGAGGTCGGCCTGGTCAATGTGCTCCCCATCGGCGCTATCACCAAGAAGCAGGCTGGAGAGGAGCTGGCCGAGATGGGCGAGCTTGTGGCGGCAGGGTGCGTCGCCGTATCGGACGATGGCAAGCCGGTGATGCGCTCAGACGTAATGCGCCACGCCCTGGAATACTCGCGCCTGTTCGGAATCCCAGTCCTCTCGCATTGCGAAGACGCCAACCTGTCCGATGGACAGATGCACGAAGGATACTACTCCACAGTCTACGGCCTGAAGGGCATCCCGGCTGAGGCCGAGGAGATCATGGTCGCGCGGGATATCGTCCTTGCACGCCTCACACGCGCCAGGCTGCACATATGCCACGTATCCACCAAGGGCGCCCTGGAGGCCGTCAGGCAAGCCAAAGCCCTGGGCCTCCCCGTGACATGCGAAGCCACCCCGCACCACCTGGCCCTAACCGACGAAGCTGTCGGCTCCTACGATACCGACACCAAAGTGAATCCGCCCCTGCGCTCCGCAGAACACGTGCAGGCGCTGCGCGAGGCGCTCGCGTCCGGCCTGGTGGACTGTATCGCCACCGACCACGCGCCCCATCACATTGAGAGCAAAGACTGCGAATACGGGCTTGCATCCTGCGGAATATCCGGAATCGAGACAGCAATAGCAGTGATCATGGACAGGCTAGTCCGCCCAGGGTTGCTCGATGTAGCCAAAATGGTTAGCCTGTTCACCACCGGGCCGGCCGGAATCATCGAATCCCGCCAGGCAGCCGATGGCATGGACCAGGGCACATCCGACCTCACAGCCAACCAAGCTGCAGCGTATCGCGGCGCCTTGACCCCCGGCGCGCCCGCCGATGTTACCATTATCGACCCTGAACTTGCGCGGACTGTGAACCCGCGGCAGTTCTACTCGCGCGGCAAGAACACCCCATTCAAGGGAATGGAACTTACGGGCTGGCCGTGTATGACCATAGTGGGCGGCAGGATAGTCGCGCAAGACGGGCGCGTTGTTGGGCAGACTGACTGACTGGCAGAGTGGCGGATTGGAGGACTCGACATGCCGTACTTGGAGATTGCGCGCGTGCTGAGGCACGACTGCGTAGGGCCCGGCCTGCATGAGATGGAATGCCTGGCGCCGCGAATCGCGGCGGCCGCCGCGCCCGGCCAGTTCGCGCACGTTAACGTGCATCCGGTTCAGGGCGTGTCCGAGGGCACGCCAGAGGAACGCGCGCTAGCCGCGAATTCCGCACAGCCGTTACTCAGGCGGCCGCTCAGCATATTCGATGTCGCAGGCCGCAGAGGCGATGCCGATGGCGCGCGCATCACCTTCCTCTATAAGGTGCGCGGCGCCGGAACGGCGCTGCTGGCCGATGTGCGGCCAGGCGATTGCCTGAACATCATGGGCCCTCTGGGCAGCGGTTTCTCATTGCCGGCCCCTGTGCCCGGAGGCCATGGCGACCATGCTCCAGCGCACGCTGGCGCCACATGCGACCGCGCCCCGCACGCCCTGCTCATCGGGGGCGGGGTGGGCATCGCCCCCTTAGTCTACCTGGCGCGCGCCCTAGCAGCTGCCGGCTGCCGCGTCACGGTGTTCTACGGCGCCAATACCGCCAGCGAGATGCAGGCTGTCAGCCGCCGCTTGCTCACCGCAAGCGCAGAGGGGCGCATAGAAGTGTTCACCACAACACTGGACGGCAGCTCGGGCCGTACGGGGATTGTCACCGATTTACTAACGGCCGAGCAATCGGCCTCGGCGCTCGAACGGATCGACTTCGTGTACACCTGCGGCCCGGAACCTATGATGGCGTCTGTGGAACGGTTCGCAACGGCGCGCGGCATCCCCGGGGAAGTGTCGCTCGAAACCGCCCTGGCCTGCGGCGTGGGAGCATGTCTCGGATGTGCGCGCCGTCTGAAGGCGAATGGCGAGGCCGGTCCCGTCTATGCCAGAGTCTGCAAAGACGGTCCTGTCTTCTCAATGGGCCAGGTGGAACTGGGTCCAGTGGTCGATCGCGAGGAGGAGTCCAAATGAGTGTAGATAGCGTCGATCTCCAGGTCGATCTGGGCGGAATCAAGCTTGCGAACCCGGTGGTAATGGCATCGGGCACGTTCGGCTACGGGTTCGACTACGAAGGCCTCATCGACCCGGAAATGGTCGGAGCGGTGTGCGTGAAGGGCACTACACTCCTGCCGCGAGCGGGCAACAAGCCGCCCCGCATCGCCGAGACTCCCTGCGGGATGCTCAACTCCATCGGCCTGGAGAACCCGGGAATCGACGTGTTCGTCCGGGAGCGCCTACCGCGGTTGCGCGAGCGCGGCGCGACGGTGATCGCCAACATCGCCGGAGACACTATCGACGAGTACGCGCAGATAGCAGCCGTGCTCGATGCAGCGCCGGGCGTGGCAGGCATTGAACTGAACGTGTCCTGCCCCAACGTTGCCCGCGGCGGCATGCACTTCGGCGCCGACCCCGCGTCCGTGGGCAAGGTCGTACGCGCTGTCAAGCAGGCCACCTCGCTGCCTGTCATACCGAAGCTCTCTCCCAACGTCACCGACATCGTCGCCATTGCAAAGGCTGCCGAGGATGCGGGCGCAGACGCCATATCCATGATAAACACCCTACTCGGGATGGCTATCGACATCGAGGCGCGCCGTCCTGCGCTGGGCAATGTATTCGGCGGGCTGTCGGGCCCGGCCATAAAGCCCATCGCTCTGCGCATGGTATACCAGGTCGCGCAAGCCATCGACCTGCCAATCCTGGGCGGCGGCGGCATTGTGTGTGCGCGCGATGCCATCGAGTTCCTGATGGCCGGCGCCACCGCCGTATCGATAGGGACAGGCACGTTCGTCGACCCCGCGCTGGCCATGGATGTGATAGACGGGATACGGGACTACCTGGCCCGGCGCAACCTGAGCAGCGTAAGTCGGATAGTGGGCGCGGCGATAGCGTAGCGCCGGCACCGGTCGTCGACCGCCGATCGCGGCCCTCGGCCGGCATTCAGCCGCACTGGGCAGAACCGGCCCAGTCCCAAGATGAAAGGAGCGCGACAGATGCAGGCGAAAGACCGAATCATACTGGCCCTCGATGTAGACGACGCAGAAGAGGCTATGTCGCTCGTGCGGCAGCTCGCTCCGCATGTAGGCGCCTTCAAAGTGGGCATGCAGCTTTTCAACAGCATCGGCCCTGATATCGTCAGGCAGATACACGGCGCAGGCGGCCGTGTCTTCGTCGACCTCAAGTTCCACGATATCCCCAACACCGTAGCCTCCGCGTCCCGCGTCGTCGCTAGGCTGGGCTGTTTCATGTATACCGTGCATGCAGCGGGCGGCAGCGTGATGATCCGGGCAGCCGCTGACGCGCTTCGCGCCGAAATAGGGGATGGCCTCGGCGAACTGGGCGACCGGAGCCGACTGGGCAGACTGGCCGCCCCAGGCAAAGCCGCGCCGATCATGCTGGCCGTCACGGTGCTGACCAGTATCGACCAGCGCCAGCTGGAGGAGGAGTTGCTGATCACCGGCGTGTCGGTTGAAGGCGCTGCCGTGCGCCTTGCGAGCATGGCCGAAAGGGCCGGCGCGGGCGGCGTGATCTGTTCGCCGCACGAGATAGCGGCAGTGCGCGCTGCGTGCGGGCCCGACTTTGCCATAGTGACCCCCGGAATCCGACCTGCATGGTGCGGCGCGAACGACCAGAGGCGGATCACGACCCCGCAGGACGCAGTCGGACTGGGCGCAGACTACATCGTCATTGGGCGGCCCATAACCCGCGCGCCCCACCCGGCCGAAGCGGCCATGCGCATCGCCGAGGAGATCGAACAGGCGGCGGATGCGTCCTGACGCCTCGATACCGCGATAGCGATGCCCTGCGACCCTACTACAGCGCACTATTTCACACATGGAGGTCCGAGACATGACTAATGCGAAGTCCAACGCCCTGCTGACCAGGGACGAATCGCTCGACATCTTCACTTCCTCCGGCGCCCTGCTGCGCGGGCATTTCATATTCACCTCCGGGCGGCATGGCGATACCTACATGCAATGCGCGCAGGTGCTCAAGCATCCAGAGCACACCGAAAGGCTGGCGAAGCACCTGGCCGACCACTTCAGGAACGACGGGATCGACCTAGTCGTCGGCCCCGCCATGGGCGGCATCATCGTGGCATACGAAGTGGCCAGGCAACTGGGCACAATCGGCCTGTTCGCCGAGCGCCAGGATGACGCGATGACACTGCGCCGCGGCTTCTCAATCACGCCGGGCCAGCGAGTGCTGGTGGTGGAGGACGTGGTGACCACCGGAGGGTCAGTCCGCGAAGTGATGGAGGTCGTGAGGGCACACCAAGGACACGTAGCCGGAGTAGGCGTCTTGGTAGACAGAAGCAACGGCGCCATAGACTTCGGTGTCAAGCAGACCGCGGTCCTTTGCATGGAAATCCCTTCGTGGGAAGCCTCCGCATGTCCGCTCTGCCGCGAGGGCAAGCTCCCGGCCGAAAGGCCTGGAAGCCGGGCATCGCAGGGCACGGCGAGATAATTGTTCACATTTCCTTAACTCAGAGGTCGCGACTGTTAACACTTCTGGCACCTCCCTGCAAACAGGCTATGTCATGCTCTGTGTGGATCCAACTACGGTGCAGGGAGGTTAGGCAGAATGCAATCCAGGTTCAGTCGTTTCGCCGTATCTGTTCTGCTAATGGCCGCGGCGGCTGTCACGCTCATCGCGTGGCCCGGCGCGCCCGTCCAGTCAGCCCGAGGAGTACAAGTCACCATCCAGGGCTCCACCACGCTGCTCCCATTTGTGCAGGCAGCAGCGGAGGAGTTCACGTCCAAGAACCCATCGATCTCCGTATCTGTCAGGGGCGGCGGATCGGGCAATGGCCTGGCGGCGCTGATCGACTCGACGGTGCAAATCGCCATGGCATCCCGTTTCATCAAGCCTGAGGAAGTTCAGAAAGCTGCAGCGCGCGGCGTGTACCCCGTACCCATCAGAGTCGCTCTCGACGGAATCGGAGCGATCGTGCACCCCAAGAACCCAGTCAGCAGACTCACCCTGAGCCAGCTCAAGTCGATATACACTGGCGAGGTCACCAATTGGAAGCAGCTAGGCGGACCCGACCTCAAAGTAGTCCCGGTATCGCGCGATACCAGCTCAGGCACGTACGAAGTGTGGTCAGAGCGCGTAATGGGCGGCGCCAGGGTAGTTGGCAGCGCCCTCATGCAGGCGTCAAACGCGGCAGTGGCCGACATCGTGGCGCGCACTCCGGGAGCCATCGGCTATGTTGGACTTGGATACGTGTCGTCCTCTGTCAAGGCGGTTCAGGTGGGCGCCTCTGCCAAAGCGTTCATAGAACCCTCCCTTACCACAGTGCAGTCTGGGCAGTACCCCATCGCGAGAGAGCTGTTCGTGTTCACCAACGGGTGGCCTGAAGGCGATGTGGCGAGCTTCATCAATTTCCTGCTCAGCTCGGAGGGGCAGAGGATCGCCAGGGGCGAAGGGTTCGTGCCCATGTGGTAGCCGGAGTCGAAGCCTATGCAGTTCGCGGCGCTGGCAGCCGGAACACCGGTCGTCGGCGCTGGCGCCGCCGCCAGCGCCGGCTCTCCGAGACTGCAGTCCACACACTGCTAGCCGCAGCGGCTGCATCGTCGCTGGTCTTTCTGATGAGCATGATCCTCGTGATCTTCCAGCAAGCCGCTCCGGCTGTGATAGCCATCGGCCCGGCTGAGCTGATCTTGGGCAAGGATTGGTACCCGACCAGCGATCCGCCGTCTTTTGGAGCGCTACCCCTGCTGGCGGCCTCGGCCGCAGTCACCGTGGGGGCAATAACGATAGCAGTCCCGCTCGGGCTACTATCAGCCTTGTTCATCTCGCAGATACTGCCCTCGCGGGCCAGGAGCATCATCAAACCAGCCGTAGAGTTGCTTGCCGGGCTGCCGTCTGTGGTCTACGGACTGTTCGGGATGGGGCTTATCGCCCCGCTGACAATGCGCGTATTCCGTCTTCCCACAGGGCTTACAGCGTTCACAGCGTCAATCGTGCTCGGCATTATGGCGCTGCCGACCGTTGCCGCAGTCGCCGAGGACGCCTTTTCTTCAGTCCCTCGGGCCTACAAGGAAGCGTCTCTGGCCCTGGGAGCGACGATGTGGGAGACGATCAGCAAGGTACTCGTGCCGGCCGCGGCGCCGGGCGTGGTCGCAGCCGTGCTACTCGGCGTGGGAAGAGCCATGGGCGAAACCATGGCAGTGCTCATGGTGGCGGGAGGAGCGGCGGTGATCCCGCGTTCGATGTTTCAGCCGGCAAGGCCGATCACCGCCACAATCGCCGCCGAGATGGGCGAGACTCCTGTGGGGAGCCTCCACTATCACTCCCTGTTTGCTCTGGCGGCGATGTTATTCATCATGACAGCAGCCTTCAATTTCGCAGCCGAAGTGCTGGCTCGCAGATTGAGGACGCAGATTGGGGGAGACGCGAGATGACAGCTACTACCATCAAACATCGCAAGCGGACTCAGACTGTGATGCTCGCAGTCATGGCCGCATCGCTCATCATCACCTTGGGATTCCTCGTCGCGCTCCTGACGTTCATCGGAGCGCGCGGCTTGCCAGTCGTGAGTTTTGAGTTCATCACCCAGATGCCGCGGCGGGCCATGACGACCGGCGGCATAATGCCGGCCATACTCGGGACCCTCTACCTGGTGATCGGGTCAGGGAGCATATCTACACTTCTGGGCGTGGCGACAGCCGTATACCTCGCTGAATACGCACACAACGGGACCATTGTCCGACTCATCCGGATAGGCATCGACAACCTGGCTGGAGTACCCTCCGTGGTGTTCGGCCTATTCGGACTGGCCGTGTTCGTGAAGCTTCTCGGTTTCGGGGTATCGATCCTGTCGGGCTCGTTGACGCTGGCGATAGTGGTGCTGCCCACCGTGATCCGGTCGGCTGAAGAGGCGATTCGCTCGGCGCCTCAGTCCTACCGCGAAGCATCGCTGGCGCTCGGCGCCACCAAGTGGCAGACGGTGCGATACGCAGTCCTGCCATCTGCAGTGCCTGGGATACTGACTGGGTGTATCCTTGCGGTTGCCCGCGCCGCAGGCGAAACCGCGCCGATAATGCTCACTGCGGCCACTTTCTTTACGACCCGTCTTCCGAGCTCCATCTTCGATGAAGCCCAGGCGCTGGCCTATCACATATTCGCTCTGGTCACTGAGGGAACCCGCCCTGAGGCACAAGCGCCCATCGCCTACGGAGCGGCTTTTGTCCTTCTGGCTTTGGTCGTGGGGTTGAATGCGGCGGCGATCGCGCTTCGTGCAAGATACGAGAAGAGCTAGTAGGTCTCGCGGCGACCTGTGACCATGTAGATGACCCGTTCGCCTATGTTGGCGGCGTGATCTGCGATACGCTCGAGAAACCTTGCAACAAAAAGGAGATTCACAGCCTGAGTGCTCACGCTCTCGTCGCGGCCGGCCACGATGAAACCCATAAGCTCGTCGAAGAGAGCCTCGTACATGCTGTCCACAGCATCGTCCTTCCGGCACGTTGCCCGCGCCAGCTCCGCGTCGCGCGATACGAATGCGTCCAGGCTACCCTTGATCATCTTCTGCGACAGCGCGGCCATCCCGGGGATGTCGATCAGCGGCTTGATTAGGGGCTGGACGCCGATTCTCGCAGTCACTTCGCTGATATTCACAGCATGGTCGCCCATGCGCTCAAGATCGGTCACGATGGAGATAGCAGTCGCGACCAATCGCAGATCCCTCGCCATGGGCTGCTGAAGAGCCAGAAGGTTGACACATCTCTGTTCCACCCCACGCTCCATCCCGTCGATGGCCGCATCGTCGTCGATCACCATCCGCGCCTGCTCCAGGTCTTGCCGCGCGAGCGCTTCAACTGACGCGCGCACTGCATTCTCCACCATGCTCCCCATTCTCAGAATATCCTGATTCAGGGCCTCAAGCTCCGCTTCATATGCACGTCTTCTCATTTCGCACGCTCCTCTGCCTCAGGCGTGTTGCGGCACATTCGATATCCAGCTGCTTGCTTGTACCTGCTCAGCCGAAACGCCCTGTGATGTAGTCCTCGGTCCGCTTATCCTTCGGGTTTTCGAAGAGCTCTCGGGTGTCGCCATACTCCACTAGGCTACCAGCAAGGAAGAAACCCGTCTTGTCAGATACGCGCGCAGCCTGCTGCATATTGTGCGTCACTATCACGATGGTGTAGTGGCGCTTGAGCTCAGTCATCAAGTCTTCTATGCTGGATGTGGATATGGGATCGAGAGCGGACGCAGGCTCATCCATAAGCAGCACTTCAGGCTGGACCGCAAGCACTCGGGCTATGCAAAGCCGCTGCTGTTGCCCCCCTGACAGGCGTAGGGCCGGTTCGCGCAACCTATCTTTGACCTCGTCCCACAAAGCCGCTGCACGCAGGCTCTTTTCCACGACAACCGGAAGGTCTCGCGTTCCGACAAGCCTGTGAATGCGCGGGCCGTAAGCGACATTGTCGAAGATGGACATTGGAAACGGATTCGGGCGCTGAAAGACCATTCCCACGCGCTTGCGCAGCTCAACAAGGTCCACTCCTTGCCCGTACACGTCTTGGCCATCCACTGTGACCGAGCCTTGCACCCGGAAACTGGGCACAAGATCGTTCATGCGGTTAATGGTTCTCAGGAACGTGGACTTGCCGCAGCCCGACGGCCCAATCAACGCTGTGATGGCGTGTTGCTCTATGAGCATTGAGACGTCCCTTATTGCATGGAGTTCGCCGTAGAATGCGTCAAGACACACAGTCTCAATCTTGGCCGGCACAGTTGCTCGCGACACCACAACACCCCTGCTTGATTATCTCATCTGAGCTTTTCGAGGTTGTGTTGCCATTGTGAATAGCTGTTAGGGACATGTTAAGACTATGTTAACTGACGTGCGGAGGCTCCGGCCCGGAGCCTGGAGCGACATCCGCCGCCGGAAGGACGAACGAGAACGTGCTGCCTTCGCCGAGACGGCTCTCGACCGATACCCGCCCTCCGTACCGCTCGACTATGTGCTTGACTATGGAAAGGCCCAGCCCAGTGCCGCCGGCATGACGGGACCTCCCCTTGTCGACCCGGTAGAATCTCTCAAACAGCCGCGGCAGGTGCTCGGGAGCGATTCCTATCCCTGTATCAGCCACGTTAACGCGCACGCAAGGCCGCACGCCCGCGTCGCCCGTCTCCTGCGCCTCCAGCGATGCACTGACGGCGATCTCGCCTCCACCGGGCGTGTAGTTGACCGCATTGCCCAGCAAGTTTACCAACACCTGGCACAGAAGAGACTCATCCGCCGCGAGCTCGGGCAGGTCCCCGGGGACGTCAAGCGACACGCGTATCCGCTTGCGCTCCGCGCTTTGGACCACAGCTTGCAGAGCCGCATCCACTGCGACACGTAGCGAGACGGACGTTGCCTTCGCAACCGCGCCGCTCGATTCCAGCTTGGACAGGTCCAGAAGATCCGAGACTATCCGCGCGAGCCGGTCCGTCTCCTGACCGATGATGCCCAGGAACCTGGCGAGCGTCTCCGGACTGTCCATTGCCCCGTCCAGTAGGGTGTCTACAAACCCTTTGATCGAAGTTATCGGAGTGCGCAACTCGTGAGAAACGTTGGACACGAAGTCGCGGCGAACGCGTTCAAGCCGATGCAGATCCGAAACATCCTGCAGTACAGCGACTGCGCCCCCGCGAGTTAGCGATGCCTCCTGGATAGGCGCCGCATGGATCCTCACATGGCGCCGGAAGGGCGAAACAAGCTTGATCTCGCGCACGTCATGCTGGCCGGCAGCGCCCGCTTCGAGCGCGTCGGCCAGATCGTGATTGCGCACCGCCTCCAGAACGTGCCTGCCAATGGCAGCGTCCTGCGAGATTCCCAGCATCTCACAGGCAGCTCGGTTCACCAGGATCACACGGTACGAACCGTCGACGGCAAGCACGCCATCGGTCATCGCCAGCAGGATGGCCTCCATGCGGTTCTTCCGCTCCACAAGCTCGCCGGTGCTCCGCTTCACCTCGTCGGCCATGTAGTTGAAGGACGATGCAAGTTCCCGCAGCTCAACGGCACCCCTCTCTGGGAGGCGCCGATCGAACTCTCCTCGGGCGATCTCGCGCGCGGCTGCCGCCAGATCACTAAGCGGGCGACCGATGCCGGCAGCAAGGAGCAAGCTGAGAGCAAGACCGGCAATGACGGCTATCGCAGCGGCTGAAATCGCAAATCGGCGAACCGCAGCTGAGGATGCCTGAACCTGGGAAAGAGGCATGGCTACCCGGACATATCCCAGAAGCTCACCGCTTGAGGCACTGACCGGGACGGCGATGTACCGCTGCTCGACGCCAAGACTGCCGCTGTAGCGAGTCACAAGACCCATGCCGCTTCGGGTCGCCTCGAGTATCTCGGGGCGGTGCGCATGGTTCTCCATTGAGGTTGGGTCAGCTTCAGAATCGCCCAGAACCGCGCCGTCAGAGGCGATCACGGTTATTCGCAGGCCGGCCTGCCGGCCCAGCGAGTCTGCGAGCGGATCAATGCTCGATAAGCCGTCTTGCTGATCACTCGAGCTCCCGAGCAGCGAAGGCCTGAAGGCCTCGGCTGCCAGGCGTGCGTGCGCCCGAAGTTCGTCGTCGACGTGCGTAAGGAAGTAGCGCCGAGTGGCACCCGTCATGTAGACAGCTATCACCGATAGCGAAATTACCGCTACCAGCAGATACGTAAGCGCAAGACGTTGGCGATAGCCCAGACGCGATTCAATCAAACGAAAGCCCCGCTCTCTTGTTCAGGATTGTGGATCTAGCTGAACTTGTATCCCACACCGTGAACGGTGTGTATGTATGCAGGGTTCCCATCGTCTGATTCGACTTTCTGGCGCAGACGCCGTATGTGAACATCAACTGTGCGCGTATTACCCGCGTAGTCATACCCCCATACCTTCTCAAGCAGCAACTCACGCGTGAGCACCCTTCCCGCATTGGCCGCGAGGAATCGGAGCAGCTCAAATTCCTTTGGAGTCAGATCGACCCGCGCGCCCCCCACTTCCACCTCAAACCTGTCTCCATCGATCACCAGATCGCGCACGCGGATGACGTGGACCCCCCGTTCGTCCTGGCCGGACTGAGAATCCATGGCCTGACGCCGCAGTATCGCCTTGACTCTCGCCACCAGCTCACGCGGGCTAAACGGCTTCGTTACGTAATCGTCAGCTCCGATGGAAAGCCCGAGCACTCGGTCAAACTCGTCAGTCTTTGCAGTCAGCATTATCACGGGAACCTGGCTGCCGCGCCTGATGGCCTGGCATACTTCAAGCCCGTCCATGCCGGGGAGCATCAAGTCCAAGATCACCAAGTCAAACCGGTCGCTTCGGAAGGCGTCAAGCGCCGATTCGCCATCATAGGCCCGCGCGACCTCGAAACCCTCCTTCTCCAAGTTGAACTGAACCAACTCTACTATGGAGGGCTCATCATCCACCACCAGCACCTTCCGAGCCACGATACCACCTCCAACGCCGCTGCTGCACACACATCGAACCCGCTTCGATTATACCATCAGTCCGCCCATACACTGCATCCGATCGCGGCGAAGTCGCTGTCATACGACCATATGTGCAGCTTGAGCTGCGCAGCCAGAACGGCGGTGGTACAGTCAGTGAGCGACAGCTTCAGGCCGGGATGGCGTGTGAATAGCTCCCAGGCCTTTCTCTCTATGGGCTCAGTGATCCACGCCAAATGGAGCCGACTGCACTCCTGCGACTGATCGATGATTTCGCGAAACGATACGGCAACCTCGTAGCCGGCGCGCATGCGCAGCCAGGTCACGGTTTCGTCCACTATGTAGTTTGACGTGACAACCAGGGCATTGCCCGCCAGTAGCCCGGCAAATGCGCCCTCCGCGTGAATGTGATGAGCGTCTTTGAGTGCCAGCAGCGCTATCCACGCGCTCGTGTCCACGAACACCTTCACTGCCCGCACCCCTCACGGCCCTCACGGCCCTCGCGGCCCTCGCGGCCATCAGCGCTGCGATCACAGCCTTCCGAGCTCTCGGCGCCATCGGACGGCGCGTAGATATCACGATCATGCTCGCGGCTGCCATCGACGGCTTTGCAGTCAACGTCAACAGACAGCAGCCTCGCCAGCGGGTTGTCGCTTCGGTCAGCATCCTTGGCCGCCTTTGCCACGTACTCTCCCAGTGCTTCTCTTATGATGTGCGATTCCGAATTCCCCGTCGCCAGAGCAAGCTTGCTGAGGTGTTCATCGAGCTCGGGGGTTAGGTAGATCTGCTTACGCCGTAGGTCCATGTCGCACCCCTCCCGTCATGATGTTATAGGCACTGTAACATCGTTTTCCAATAACGTCAAGCCAGATCCGGCGGTAATCCGGATCCGGCGGTAGATCGCTGTGCCTCCCTATTCTCTCCCCCTCGCCGCCACCTCGTCCGACCGCCAGGCACCGCGCATCGAAGCAACTGGCATGTGTTGGGCCCATGCCGACGTTTCGGCCGGACCCTCCAGGTTCCCCAGAGCAGCCTGCCTTATGATCCCGTACAAGCGTTCTGTATGTGCTTGCGCCGCGTGGAGTGCTATCATTGGTATCGACGCAATACGGCGCAACGTCTGGAGGAATGAGCAGATGCACGTAGTGACGGATAGCGGCGCGGATTTCCTACCTGAGCAGCTGGGCGAGAGCGAACTGAGTATAGCTCCGCTAACGCTCGCCATCGCAGGACGCGTCTACAAGAGCGGCATCGACATCACCCCTGAAGGATTCTACCGCCTGCTGCACGAGACTCAGGATTTCGCGACAACGTCTCAGCCATCACCTGGCGACTTCGCTGACATTTACCGGGCAGCGGCAGAGACCGACAAGGAGATCCTCTCCATCCATATGTCCTCGGGGCTAAGCGGCACACTGAACGCCGCCCGCATGGGGGCCGCGGCCGTGCCCGAAGCCGATGTTGCCTTCTACGACACACGAACCCTTTCAGCCGGGTCAGGCTGGCACGTTGAAATGGCCCTCCGGGCAGTGCGAGCGGGATGGGGCAGAGGGCGCATCCTGTCTATGCTGGAGCAGGTCTCGTCCGCCACGGAGACACTCTTCACCCTCCCCACGCTCCGGTATCTCATCCACGGCGGACGCATTAGCCATCTCAAAGGCCTTCTGGCTCAGGTGCTCAACATCAGGCCGGTGATCGGCGTTGAGAAGGAAGGCGGAACCTACGTCACCCGGGGGCAGGCGAGAACCTTCGACGGAGCATTAGTCCGCCTTGCAGATTTCGCAACGAGCTTGGTGGGGCAAGGAGCTAAGGTCAGGGCGCAGATAGTGCACGGCTACAACCCCGAGGGCGTAGCCAGGCTCCGAGCCGAAGTCGAAAAGCGCCTCAACGTCAAGTGGCTTGGGACGACTCAGATCGCTCCTGTGCTGGGCGCGCACACAGGCCCAGGCGTGGTCGGGCTGATCCTCGCTCGCGAAGACGCGCTTCCGTCTATTGGGTAGTTTCTACAGGATATAGAGGATCGCCAGCACGAGAAGGATCACGGCAATGGATATGCCAATGATCGTAAGCATCCGCATTAGGAAAGGAAGAGGATCTGCCGACAGGCGGAGCAAGACGTCATCGACGATGCGCTGAACAGGCTCAGGGAGGAACTCGCTGCCCAGAGTGGAATCGTACTCTTTTCGCCTTTCGGCGTGACTGAGCACATCGTGGGCTTCCACGAGTTCGGCAAATGCCTCCGCAGCGCCCGGGTCGCCGCACACATCGGGATGGCATGTGCGAGCCTTGGCGCGATAGGTAGCGCGTACCTGATCGGTGCTGGCGCGGCGGCTTACACCGATGATTCTGTAATAGTCCTTCCTTTGGCGCTCTTTCATCCACGCACCCACCCTCCGGTGGTGCACGGATTCGTCGCATCGGCAGCGCGTTCCTGCTTGCCTGGGATAATCGCGACTATTGCGCCTATTCCCCGCTCACCTGGCGCATTCCCCGCCTGCGCCGCTCGCCGTGGCGACGGCATGAGGAAGGGCAGGCATCAGCACCTCCAGGTATTCTCGAACCGCCCGGGGGCTGCCCGGCAGATTTACAATGAGGACGCGACCGCGCGTGCCTGCAACAGCCCTGCTCAGCATGGCATGCGGGGTCTTGGCCATGCTGGCCGCCCGCATGGCCTCGGGGATGCCGGGGGCCAGTCTGTCCAGAACCGCAAGGGTTGCCTCAGGGGTGACATCGCGAGGAGAAAGCCCGGTACCGCCAGTGGTGAGAATCAGGTGCACTGCGAGCTTGTCGGCCATCCGGCGAAGCTCTTCGGCTATGACATCGAACTCGTCGGGCACGACTTTCCGCTCAACCACAGCACCGATGCGGGATATGATCCTCTCTATCTCCGCGCCGCTTGAGTCCTCTCTTTCGCCGCGGGCGCCTTTATCGCTCACAGTCAGCACAGCTACTCGCACGGGATCGAGCACCCTGATGCTGTCGCCGCCGCTCACCACGCCTCCCCGGACCACCTTGGCAAACACGCCTTCATGGGGCATTACGCATTCGCCCACTTGCTGAAAAATAGCGCACCCAGCGTGGCATTCCTTGCCGATCTGGGTCACCTCAAGCAGCGCCTCCGGACCCACCGCCAGCCGGGTTCCAATAGGAAGGCTGGGAAGATTCAGCCCACGCGCGGTGATGTTCTCCGCGAAGGCACCCGGGCCCACGTCAAGGCCCTTGGCGCGCATCTTGGCTATGCTCTCTTCAGCGAGCAGGCTGACTTGCCTGTGCCACGGGCCCGCGTGGGCGTCGCCGTCGAGTCCATGGTTCTCTATGAGGTTGGCTTGGCCCATATCCTGCTTGGGCACTCCCTTTGTTTCACTGGTGCATACAGCCGTTACAATGCCTTCCACTACTGCTCTGCCTCCCGCTCCTGCTTGAGATCCTCCGCGCGTCGAAACACACCGCTCTTACCGCCTGACTTGAACACCAGCCTGAGCTGGCCTATGACCATGGATTTGTCAACTGCCTTGCACATGTCGTAGATGGCGAGGGCGGCCACTGACGCGGCGCACAGCGCCTCCATCTCGGCGCCTGTCCGGCCCAGGGTACGCACTGTGACCTGGACATCCACCGCGAACGCTTCATCATCAACAGCGAAATCCACATCGATGCCTGTGAGGGCGATTGGATGACACATGGGAATCAATGAAGACGTGTTCTTAGCGGCCATGATCGCCGCTACGCGGGCGACTCCGAACACCTCGCCCTTCGGGCCTTCGCCTCTTTGGACCAATGCCAAAGTGCGGGGGGCCATCGTCACCCTGCATCTGGCCACGGCCTTGCGGACTGTTTCGGGTTTGTCGGATACATCGACCATGCGGGCCTTTCCCGATTCGTCTATGTGGGTGAGGCCAGCGGCTGTGCCCAGGGCCGAGCCCCCGTCTCCTTCGGTCGAAACCATCGCAAAGCCTCCTTGAAGTTTCCTTGTCTCTGTGTCTCGCAGAGTCCAGTCTACCCGCCGATCTGCGACAGAGGGCGGGCCGCCCAGCCTCCGTCGCTGCCTCGCGCTCTACCGCTGCCGGGCTTCATCATCACCGCCCGGCGGATGAGGTCAGCTACGGCGTCGTCGGCGGCATCGCGGAGGGCTGCCCTCACGTCTATCGCTGCCTCTGAGAGCAAGCATGGCCTCAGCATTCCGTCAGCGGTCAGACGGATCCTGTTGCACCTGTCGCAGAACTCGTCGCCGTCTCGGGAAATGAAACCCACACGCCCCAGCGCGCCGCGAAGCCGCAAGTAGCTGGCGGGGCCGGCATCGCCCCGCTGGCGTTGGGCACCGTCTGGGCCGTCCTGCCCCACTTCACCTACAGCGCCGAGCGCCAGCACGCGCCGTCTGATCTCGTCCATGGGGACTACGTATTCTTGCCCGTAGAGGCCGCCGTTTCCCCAGAACGGCATGAATTCTATGAATCTTACGTCCCAACGGCGCTTGAGGGTGAGGGCGGCAAGGCTCTCGATCTCGTCGGAGTTGACGCCGCGAAGCACCACCGCATTGAGCCTGATGGGACTGAGCCCGGCGCGCTCTGCTGCAGCGATGCCGGCCAGGGCCGACGACAGGTCGCCTCGCCGCGTCAGATTTGCGTAGGTATCGGCCTTGAGCGAGTCCAGGCTGATGTTAATCCGGGCCAGTCCCGCCCTGGCCAGTTCGTCTGCCACCGGCTCAAGCATGGTGGCGTTGGTCGTCATTGATACGTCGCGTATCCCTGGCATCGCCGCGACCGCGCGCACCAGAGCGACCACGCCCTTCCTGGCCAAAGGTTCACCGCCTGTGATCCGCACTTTCGATATGCCCAGCCCGGAAGCTATTCGCACCACACGGGCAAACTCCTCCATGCTGAGCATCTCGTCATGGGTCTTGGGCCTGACCCCTTCGGCGGGCATGCAGTACACGCATCTCAAGTTGCACTTGTCGGTGACCGAGACTCGCATGTAGGTTATTCGGCGCCCGAATCCGTCGACCAGATCGCTCAACCCTGCCACACAACCTTCCCAGTATCCGAAAGATCGTAACCGCCAAGCTCGAGCACGGCACGCCTGAACTCGTCGGACCTCACCACCGTAAGCAGCGCGGCCATCTTGTCAGACTTCAGAAACTCCTTGGTTGTGAGCAGATCGTATCGTTCAGTCGACATCGGGATGAAGTCTAGCCGTAAGGCATGAGCCGCGCTGTGAATGCCCAGCCCCACGTCTGCCGCGCCATTGGCCACGGAAGCCGCGACCCCCATGTGGGTGTACTCCTCGTGGGAGTAGCCCCTAACCGCATCTGGGTTGATGCCAAGTTTGCCAAGCTCCATATCGAGCAGAACCCTGGTGCCCGCGCCTCTCTGCCTGTTGACGAAAGCTACATCCGCCCGCGCAAGGTCGCCGAACCCGCCAATGCCCTTGGGATTGCCCGTGGGCACGATGAACCCCTGTTCACGGTGGACCAGGTTCACCAGGGCGTAGTCTTTCGCCTCGAGCAGCCGCTTCACGTAGGGGACGTTGTACTCGCCGGTCTCTTCGTCGATCAGGTGTGTGCCCGCGATGTGGGCCTCGCCCCTTCGCATGGCCATGAGCCCGCCCATGCTGCCTACATGTGCCGATGACAGACTCATGCCGGGGCAGGCGCGGGCCAGAAAGGTCGACAGGATGTCCAGGGCCAGATCGTGGCTGCCGATGGCTACAATGGTGCGCTTGATCTGGTCCAAGCTGCGCAGCAGCTCCACCTGCACCGCGGCGCCTTCGTCGATGCCCTGGGCGGAAGGGGGAACTTCCACGATTCCATCAGCCTTCACAAGCGACATTATCGCGCCAGCTCCGCGCGGCAGCGGAGTGACCACAAGCTTGCCTCCTACATCGCCCACCTTGACCCTGACGAATTCCCGAACACCGGGCGTGGACACTATGCGCCGCGTGGCGATGGCATTCGCCCGGGGCCTCGGCTCCACAGGACGCGCCAACATCCTGGCGATGAGCGGCTTCAGGAACAGCTCGCACGCAAGCGCCGCCGACACGGGGTAGCCTGGCACGCCAATTGCGGGGCGACCATCGACCATGCCCAGAATCGTGGGTTTGCCCGGCTTGATGGCAACCCCGTGCACGAGAACTTCGCCGAGCCTGCCTAGGACTGCGCTGGTGTAGTCCTCTCGTCCCGCTGATGACCCGGCGTTCACAATCACGATGTCGCCCCCGCCCTCTGCGGGATCTTCTGCGGCAGCCTGCCGCACCGCCTGTGTGATCGCATCGAAATCGTCGCGCACGATCTCGTGGAAGACCGGTTCGCCGCCCCACTCGCTGACCAACCCGCCGATGAGCCTGGAGTTGAACTCAACGATGTCCCCCGACTTCAGTTCGGAGCCTGGGGCGACCAGCTCATCGCCTGTGGGGATTATCACGACCCTGGGCCGCCGTCGCACTTGCACCTCAGTCGCTCCGGACGCGAGCATGGCGCCGATATCCGCCGCCCGGATCACGTGGTTCTCCGGGAGCACGAGTTCGGTGGCGACGATGTCCTCGCCTACGGTGCGCACATGCTGCCAGGGCTTTGCCGGCGCGATGATTGTGACGGCCTTGTCGGTCGTTTCCACTAAGTCTTCGACCATGATGACAGCGTCGAATCCGAAGGGCAGTGGATCGCCCGTGTCCACCATGACAGCGTCCTCGCCCAGGTCAAGCGTCACAGGACGCCGTTCGCCGGCCGCGAAGGTTGCGGCCGACTTGACGGCCGCTCCGTCCATGGCGCATGCATGGTAATGAGGCGACGAGATCCCGGCGAACACCGGCCGCGCGGTGACGCGCCCCAGAGCAGCGACATCCACGGCAATCGTCTCCCCCGGAAGAGCAGCCCCTCCTACAGCTCGCGCGACCCCGTCCGCCTCCTCCTCGAGCGCAGCGAAGAACTTGCGCACCGCCTCTTCAAGCAGCACTTCATTCAGATAGACATCGCGTTTCGCGTCACTCACCTCCACAATCACCCCACGCCAGCACGGCGACGGTGTCGCCCTCCTGGACCCCTTCTGAACCCGCAGGTATTCTCGCCACGGCAGCCGCTCTGACCAGGCCTGATATGAGCGCGGACTTGCCGAATACCGGGTCGGCCCAGACCTGGCCGTTGCGCAACGCGATCTTCACCGACACGTATTCCTCTCTGCCCGCGGCGCTGGCTACATTGGCTCCCATGCGCGCCGCCATTTCGCGCCTTCTGGGTTCGGCCCCCATCCATCTGTCAATGGCGGGCTCGACGAAGAGCCTGAAGATGGTGAGGCACGATACAGGGTGGCCCGGCAGGCCGAACACGGGCACGCCGTTCGCCACAGCCAGGATCGTGGGTTTGCCTGGCTTGACAGCGACCCCGTGCACCAGAACACCCGGTCTGCCTAGGGCGTCAATGGCCTGGCGCGTGAAATCTCGGGCACCTATGGAGCTGCCTCCCGATACGATGAGCATGTCCACAGAAGACAGGCATTCACGCATCGCCTGGACAAGCACGTCGTAATCGTCGCGGACGATGCCGAAGATCTCGGGGCGCGCTCCTGCTAGGCTTGCGGCGGCGTACAGGGCATACGAGTTCATGTCGCGAACCTGGCCCGGTGCGGGCGTGTCGCCCACGCCCACCAGTTCATCGCCTGTGGAGATGATGCCCACTCTCGGGCCCGCCGACACCTCAACCTCCGACACCCCGATGGCGCCTAGCGCCGCGATGTCGTGCGCGCGAAGCCAACGCCCGCTGCGGAGAATAGTCTCCCCGCAGGCCACGTCTTCGTCTGCGGCGACCACGTTTTCGCCCGGGGCGACCGCCCGCAGCACGGCGATGGTCTTGCTGTCTAGCTTCTCCGTAAGCTCGACCATCACCACTGCATCGGCGCCGGCTGGGAGCATTGCTCCGGTTGCCGTGCGGACACACGAATGCCGGGGCAGCTCCATCTGGGCCGCCTGGCCCATGTGAACCTCTCCGGCCACGGTGAGAAGCGCCGGCAGCGCATCGGACGCGCCGAATGTATCGGCGGCTCGCACCGCATATCCGTCCATTGTGGATCTTGCGAATCCGGGCAGATCGGCGGGGGATGCCACATCGCGCGCCAACACTTGTCCTGCTGCATCAAGCAGAGGCACAGCCCGAGTAGCGCGTGGGCCGGGCTCTATGTAGTCGCGGAGCTTACTCCACGCCTCATCTCTGGGAGTCAGCGACAGGAAAAGCGGCGTCAACGCGGACATCGTGGACATCGTGGCCATCACCATCCTTACTCGAAAGCCATCTGGCAGAACGCAGCAGCTGTGCGAGAGCGCTCGCCGTTTCATCTGAGAGCACATGGCGGATGCTGCCGTCTGCCGCAATGCGTCCTTGGTTCAAGACAACCGTCCGATCCCCGAGGAACGGGATCTCGGTCACATCATGAGTCACGAAGACCGTGGCGGCGCCCGTGGCGCGCACCGCTTCTCCCACTTCGCGCAGGAGCGTTGTTCTGGTTGCGAGATCCAGGGCATTGAAGGGCTCATCTAGAAACAGTATCTCCGGTTCTAAGGCGAATGCTCTGGCCAGGCTGACTCGCTGGCTCTCGCCTCCGGAAAGCGCCCGGGCGGGTCGCTTGGCCAAGTGCTCTATGCGGAAGGCGACCAGCGCGCGCGCCACGCGCTTTGAGATCTCGGCCTCGGGCGTCTTCCGAATCCTGAGGCCCAGCGCCACGTTTTCATAGACTGACGTGTTGAGCAGGCACGCCCTCTGGAGCACCATGGCTGTGCGGCGCCTGATCTGTATGAGGTCGGCGCCACGCTGTATGCGCTCGCCCAAGATCGTGACTTGGCCCGATTCGAACGGAAGCAGACAGGCCATAACCTGAAGAAGGGTGCTCTTGCCGGCGCCGTTCTTGCCTATGACCGCAACCGTCTCTCCTCGCCCTATTGCGAGATCCGCAACGTCGAGCACGAGTCGTCCGCCGCGTCTGACCTTCACATCTGTCAGGCTGATCATGACTGTGTCGACCCGCCTTTCTGCTGCAGGCGCGTGAGGCATGATGTGATCGTCAGCGTTATGCAGAGCAGTATCAATGACAGCGCGATGGCCTCACCGAAGTTGCCCCGCGACACCTCCATGGACGTCGCCGTGGTCAGCACGCGGGTATGCCCCACTACATTCCCGCCCACCATCATCGACGCTCCAATCTCAGAGATCACGCGACCGAACCCTGCGATTACTGCCGCCAAAACAGCAAGCCTCGCCTCTCGCACAAGAAGCCACACAAGTTGCAGGCGCGTAGCGCCGAGCGACAGGAGCTGAACGTGAATCCCCGGGTCAAGCTGGCCTATGCCCGACATGGTGAGTCCGGTGATGATGGGCAATGCGATAATCGTCTGGGCTATGACCATTGCCGCAGGCGTATACATCAGGCGGAGGGAGCCGAGGGGTCCGTACCGCCAGAGCATGATGCTGACCCAGAGACCCACAACCACCGGGGGAAGGCCCATGCCGGTGTTGACGATGCTGGCCGCTGCGCTGCGACCGCGAAACCGCCCGAGAGCAAGGGCCGTGCCCAACGGGACACCGATTGCCAGGCTTATCAGGGTCGCCAGGCCCGATACCCTGAGAGTGAGGAGGGCGATCTGAAATACATCACGATCGCCCTTCACCAGCAGCCAGAAGGCTTTTGATATACCTTCTGCAATGAGGTCCACCGTCAGCCTACTTCCCGAGATCGTCCACGTTCTTGCCTGCATCGGGGAAGAACAGAGGGTCTCCGTACTTGTCCACGCCGAACGTGCTGATGATCTCCTGCACCTCAGGGGATACCATGAACTCGGCGAAGGCCAGGCCACCAGCGCCGTTCACCTTGGCGAACTTCGCCGGGTTCACCTGCATCACGTGGTAGATGTTGAGCAGGATCGCATCGCCCTCAACCAGTATGTCAAGGGCCAGGTTCTTCTGAAACGCCAAGTAGGTTCCGCGGTCGGTCAGGGTGTAGCCGTCCTTCTCTGAAGCGATGCTGAGGGTCCGGCCCATGCCGGCGCCTGCCTCCACATACCACTTGCCGGAGGGAGCTGTGCCGAGTTTGGTCCATACCGCCTTCTCCTTCTTGTGGGTGCCGGAATCATCGCCGCGGGACACGAATACCGACTGCGTGCCGGAGATTCGCGAAAACGCCTCGGCCGCCGACTTGAGCCCGCGCACCTTGGCCGGGTCGCTCGCGGGGCCTACGATGATGAAGTCGTTGTGCATGACCAGTTTGCGCTCGATTACATCGCCATTCTTGACCAGCTCAAGCTCTGACGCAGGCGCATGGCAGAGGAGCACGTCCGCCTCTCCGCGACTGCCAAGGGCCAGAGCCTGCCCAGTCCCAACGGCAATAGTCTTCACCATGTAGCCGGTCTTCTCTTGGAAGATTGGGATGAGCACATCGAGCAGGCCCGTATCGGCCGTGCTGGTGGTAGTTGCGAGGATCACCTCGCGGGCAGGGGCGGCGCCCACCGAAATGGCGAAGACTGCGAGCAGCAGAACAGTGAGTAGGATGCGCGTGGTTAGCTTCGCGTGCACCTTAGGCGCTGATTTGGACAACGATGTGGACAATCCATACAACATTGACGCATCTCCTTTCCAATTGCGGGAGGCCTGCCGGTTTCCCGACAGACCCTCGAGCCGCAGGCTTGCCCGGCGGCTGCCGGCCAGATGCCATCCACAGGTGGGGTGAGGCACGCTGGCTCGGAGGGTACGAAATATGTAGTTGATGAGGGAAACAGAGCGGTGGCGGTGGCGGTGGCCGTGGCCGTGGTGTCGGCCGTGGTGTCGGCCCCGGCCGTCGTTCTGGCCGTTGTTCTGGCCGTGGCGCCGGCCGTGCACTATTGCCGCGAGCGGCGGTCGGCCGCCGCTGACCGTGGTTGGCCGCGATGGAGCGCCTGCTAGTCCCTCATCTCATAGTTTAGGCGGGATGACGAGGCAAGTCAACACAACTTCGCTTCGCAACTTCGCTTCGTCTTGCCCAGCCTTCGCGCGGACCCTGGGCAAAATGACTCAGGCGGTTGACATAATGTTCGCCGCGGGGCCCGAAGTCGCGTAATTGGGGGGCTTGCGCTGCGCGCGGGCCGCCGGCGCGAAGAGGGGTGCCGCGGCCCGCCGCTCGTAGCTGCAGCTCGTGTGTGGAAGGAACTTGCTCCGCGTTGCGGTCGTCAAC
>DHON01000123.1 GCA_002409965.1 Firmicutes bacterium UBA5389 | reverse complement strand
GAGTTACTCTCACAGGCTCCTAGCTCCGCCTAAGGACTTCTTCTACCGGTATCCGCACGAACTGAGCGGCGGGCAGCGTCAGCGGGTCGCGATAGCACGAGCGCTTGTGTTGAGTCCGTCCTTCATCGTGGCGGACGAGCCCGTGTCGATGCTTGATGTCTCACTGAGAGCAGGTGTACTGCGGCTTTTCGAAGACTGGCGCAATAAGTCGAACGTCTCCATAATGTTCATCACGCACGACCTGGCAGTGGCACGGTACATTTCGGACAGCATTGCTGTGATGTACCTTGGCGAGATTGTGGAGTCCGGACCCACAGACGAGGTACTACTCGCGCCGCTTCATCCATATACTCGTGAACTGATGGTTGCCGTACCTGAACCAAATCCTTTCGACAAACGCGCGAGGTCATCCCTGGCGGGAGATGTGCCGAGCCCGGTGGACCTGCCCCGGGGATGCAGGTTTGCCGGTCGCTGCCGGGAATCGACTGCCGGGTGCTATGAGACGCATCCATCGGAGCGGCTGATCGACCGAGGGCATCGAGTCAGGTGCCTGCGATACTAGGGCGGCCAATAGAGTGGCTTTCACGGCAGACCCGGGCCGGGTGCGTTTTCCGTGAAAGCCCTTTCTCGCTATGGAACGTAAGCGCCCGGAGGCAGCCGCTGCATACCAGTAAAGCATCTTGTAGGAGGGTCAATATGAACATCGAGAAAAGACTGCTTGAATTGCTTGGCTTCCTTGAAAAAGGGCTTAGGCACTCTTGATCTAGTCGATAGAGTGATCAAAGTCGTCGGCTATGTTAACAGCGCTCCGGGATTTGCTCAACAGCCGCAGGTGGTTAACGGCGCATCAGACTTACTTGTAGAGCTGTGGGGCGAATGCGGACGGCATGCTAGATCCGCAATCGGAGTTGCTGAACTTCCTGTCAACGCCTCGGTAGAACTGGAGCTAATCGTCGGCATCAAAGATAGAGCATAGCGAAGCATATGAAACTGACCGTGAATCGAGTTCAAGCCATGGATTGCGGGCAGAGATGAATCGACTACAGGCTTTGTGGATATGAGTACGGCCGCAGCGAAGCGCGGAGCGCGACGATGCGGCCATTTCGCCCTCCGGGGCCCTCGGCCCAGATCGATGTATTCAGGAAGCGACGGTACCTCGAAAACTGCTGCTGACTCTCGACACTATCCCTGCTCCAGCGCTTGCGCTGGTCAGTTTCTCGGCCTACTGCGTGAACGCGCCCAAGACAGGATTCCTACCCCGATGAACTGGCCCGGAGGCGTATTTTTGCAGCAATGGTCTCTCTCGTCTGTTCTGCCTCAAAGAAGCCGTACAACATCGCTGTGAGCACCGAAGCCGAACTGCGCGGCGTCGGGTCTTCCGGTACGACTGAACGACAGTGTATCCGATGCCGCATTGTGCGCTAGTTCCTTTGATCGCCCTGTAGTTGAGCAGAAGTTCCTTCCTACCCTATAGTCATGAGTGGAATGCGCGTGTGACAGGGAATACCGGGCTGAGACGAATCGAAGCTAGCACGCCCTAGCGCATTCTGCTCTATGGGAAGAATCCTACGGAGTGGTCTTGGGAGTCTTGGAAGAGCGCAATGATCATACCAACGCGGAGTAACATGGAGGTAGTATCATGATGGACCAGAGGGCTCTTGAAGGGGCGGTCGCCCACGTGTTGCACTTGCCTGCCGGAGATGATATCTTCGCCGGACTGAGGCGCTTCTTTGTGGAAGGAGGTTGGACTGAAGTAGTCATAATGGGATGCGCAGGCTCAATGGAGAAGGCAGTAGTGCGCTATCCTCAAGGAGCAACACTGCCGCCACTGGTGGAGCAGGTGGAATTCGGCGGCGCCTTCGAGATCTGCACAATCACAGGCAACATAACCTATGATAATGAGGCGCCCAGAATACACCTGCACGGTTCCTTTGCCGAGAACGGCGCCAAGGTGTACGGAGGCGCCATCGGAGAAGGATCCAAGACATTCAAGTCAGCAGACTTCTTCCTGTTAGCCTATAAGTAGGCGAGGGTAGAATAATGCGCCCAGCGCAATACAGCACTCAAGAGGGGAGTAAAAGCGTCTGCCCGATAGTATCGATAACGGCGGCCCATGTATCATCGGATGCATTGTGTATTAGGCGTGTTTGTGTTGTTGCTACGTGATTTTGCGAGCTGCTATGCTAAATTGAAAGCGCGAGGTCGGTGGACTATCGTAGACACATAGGCCCCAGAGCAGCATGGATGGGCAACAGGCAGCATCTTCACTCACGAGCGGGCTCCCGGCGGCTTTCCCGAAGATCCGGAAGTCCTGACGGTACCAGTATTCTACGTGAAGGAGGTGCACTATAGGTTAGGATTCCAGAGTACGTGTGTTCACAATTGGAACCACCGCCCAATGAGGGCAATCAGTCACCATGGCAGTTGCTTATCAATGAGGAGGTAGGATTATGACAAAGATGAGAACAAAGTTAGTACGGGCATTGTCAGTAATGGCGCTCCTCTTTCTGTTGTCTGGTAGTGCCTTTGCAGGCCCGGGCGCCAGGTACCTGAAAATAGCAACAGGAACAGTAGGGGGGACCTGGTTTTCCGGCGGTTCCGTGTTGGCAAGCGTTATCACTAAGGAAGTAAAAGGCGCGAATGCTTCCCCTACGATCGGCGGAGGCGTTAGCAACTGTAGAGATATTGACGCCAACAGGGCTCAGATTGGATATTCATATAGCGGCACAGCCCTTGATGCGTGGCAAGGAAGGGCGCCATTTGAAAAGCCTTTGAAGAACCTGCGATACATTGGAAACCAATACGTCGAGCCTTTTCATATCCTGTTTTTGGCGGAAAAAGGCTATAGTTCCTTAGGGGATCTGAAGGGCAAACGCTTCAGCCCAGGAAAGGAAGGCTTTACTGGGAAGCTCGTTTTTGATTGTTTGATAGAAGAATGTAATATGACCTATAAAGACTTCGGTAAAGCTACTTATGTAGGATTTCCTGATGGGGCCCTCTTGTTGAAAGACAAGCACTTGGACTTCTATGCGGCCTTAACAATGCCTCCTAACTCTGCGTTCATGGACGTGGATACTTTCTCTCCAGTCAGTCTCCTGGAAATTCCAGAAGACGTAATTGACAGAATGGTAAAGAAACACGGTATGGAAAGATGGGTTATCCCTGCCGGAGTGTACTCTGGTGTGAAAAAGGATGTTCATACCGTAGGTTACAGCGGCGGCTTCTACTGCAACAAGGACCTACCTGAAGACTTGGTCTACGAGATTACCAAAGCACTATGGGAGAACTACGAGCGGTTTGTGGAAGCTGCGCCTGCTTCAATTAAAGAACAGATTAGGCCGAACAACGCTCTTCTTGGAACGGTCCTGCCTCTTCACGAGGGGGCTTACAGGTATTACAAGGAACTGGGGATGACAATTCCTGCAGCGGGTATGCCTATTAAGTAGGTACGGCCCGCTCTTCTGTTTTGGGCCGTAGGGCTTGGCAAGTACAGCATGGAGCAGATTGACGGCGGGCGGCTACGCGGGGCGCAGCTAAGCGGCGCCCCGCGTTTTTGGAATGGCGCTTGCAGGCCATGCGGAGACTGTATCCGTGGCGGAGATCAAGGGGCGGATTGCGGGGGACGCATATTTCGCGGGGAGGGGCTCAGTACCATAACAGGAGGGGTTGGCCTATGCTTGCAAGAATAAGAAGAGACATAATCGGAATTCCTGATGATGAGACCATCGGGTCGATGCTGAAGAAGAACGGCATTCTTTCGAGCCTGATAAGTCTGGTCACCGTTTCGCTGGCTCTGTTTCACATAATAACGTCGTACGTAGGCCAACTTGAAGCATTTAGGCATCGTGCGACACACCTTTTGGTCATCGTATTCTTGATCTACCTGAACTCCATAGAAAAGCGGATAAAGTCGGGCGAAAAGTCGAGGAAGAACACGTTCCTCATATTCCTGGACAGTCTCTTTGCTCTTATGGCGGTCGTCAGCCTGTACTACACCTTTACAAACAGCACAGTCATCCCATTACGCGCCGGTAATCCCAACAATCTGGACATCATCATTGGCGGCGCTGTTCTATTCCTAACCATTGAGGCCGCAAGAAGACATGTGGGCCTGGGTATTGTCGGAGTGGCGACATTCTTCCTATTCTACGTTTATGCAGGGCCCGTGTTTCCAGGGTTCTTGAGGCATGCCCCCTTTACCATTGGCGAAATCATCAACGTCCAATATCTGGATCTCGAGGGTATCTGGAGCTCGCCGTTAGGGGCTGCGGCAAGCTTCGTTATTGTTTTTCTGTTGTTTGCGGGGTTGCTTCTGAAGACCGGGATTCTGGACGTCTTTATGGATTTCTCAATGAAACTCGTAGGAAAATCGGTTGGAGGTCCTGCGAAGGTCGCGGTAGTCTCCAGTGCACTGGTGGGTATGGTTAGTGGCACCTCGGTAGGGAACACTCTTCTCACAGGGCAAGTGTCTATTCCTATAATGAAGAAAATGGGTTACAAGCCTCATTTTGCCGCGGCGGTAGAGGCCGCGGCATCCACCGGTGGACAGGTTATGCCTCCGATAATGGGATCCGCGGCTTTCATCATAGCTATGTTCCTGGGTATCTCCTATAGCCAGGTCTGCAAGGCTGCTTTGGTCCCCGCTCTCTTGTGGTTCTTCTCCCTGTACGTGATTGTCCATCTGGAAGCGAAGAAGCTTAACCTGAAACGGCTCACGGACGCAGACTTCGCGCGTCTGCCATCGTGGAACCACCTCTTAAGAAAGAGCTACCTGGCCATACCAATGATACTACTGATCGCAATAATGGTTATGGGTTTCAGTGAGGTCAGAGCGGGCTTCTGGGGAATGGTATCTTTGCTTGTGGTGGCTTGGATAAGCTCTATCACGGAAGGAACGCGATTCACCCTGCGAGACCTATGTTCAGGGCTGAAATCCGGAATAGAAATGGCTTTCTCAGTCACAACTGCCTGTGCATGTGCAGGTATTATTGTGGGATGCATTATGCAGTCAGGCCTCGGGTATACAATGAGCATGTCCTTAGTTGAAATCGCAAAGGGGAATGCTTTCATACTCTTGCCTCTCGTCATGTTAGCGGCACTTGTGTTGGGCACTGGGATGATGACAGTAGGAGTCTATATAATAGTCTCTGTTCTACTGATCCCTGCGATGATCTCCATGGGGATGCATACTCTGGCAAGTCACTTATTCGCCTTCTACTTCGGAATAATCTGCAACGTGACGCCTCCGGTGGCTACGGCTGCCTACGCTGCTGCCGGTGTTGCAGAAACGAGCCCATGGGCCACCGGAATAACCGCTTTCAAGCTCGTCATTCCGATACTTGCGGTTCCTTATGTTTTCATTAGCCAGCCGGCTTTACTTTTGGACGGAACCTTGCCCGTGGTATTGCTCACCGTTCTCACCGCATTTGCCGGGGTATTCTGCTTGGATGTTGTTATGACTGGGTATTGGGTGAGAAAATGCAGCCCAGTTGAGAGATTGCTTTTTGCTGTTGCCGGTATAGCCTTGCTGGTGCCTCATGCAATAGTGTCGCTGGTTGGAGCGGTTCTACTAGCCATTGGATTTGTGATGCAGAAGTCTCTGAAGGTCGAAGGAAGCACTAGCGACAGGTAGTTGTAACGCTACTACGTGCTAGAAAGATATCTTGTGGGAGGATGCTTATGAGTATCGAGAGAAGACTCCATGAATTAGGCCTTGAACTGCCTGAAGCCCCGACTCCCGCCGGTTCGTACGTTCCAGTCCGGGTCTGGGGACACATTGTGTTTGTTTCCGGCCATACAGCCTCTAGCAAGGATCAGAGAAAGTACTTGGGGAAAGTAGGCAAGGAAGTCTCTTTGGAAGAAGCGGCTCTCTCTGCGAGGGATGCGTGTCTCAATTGCCTGGCCTCTCTGAAAAATGAGTTGGGGTCTCTTGATATGGTCGACAGAGCAATCAAAGTCGTTGGTTATGTTAACAGCGCTCCGGGATTCGATCAGCAACCACAGGTGGTTAACGGCGCATCAGATTTGCTTGTAGAGCTGTGGGGCGAACAGGGGCGGCATGCTAGATCTGCAATCGGCGTTGCTGAACTCCCTTCCGGCGCTTCGGTAGAGCTCGAGCTAATCGTCGGCATCAAAGATAGAATATAGCGAAGCTTACGAAACAGACTGTGATGAGACTCTGATTGGGAGGCACTACTTATGCTTAAGCCGACCGGTTCTTGGGTGGCAATGCCTACTCCTTTCAAGCCTGACAACTCCATCGACTATGACGGGTTTGAGGTTCTCATTGAAAGACAGATCAAGTACGGAACGTCTCAGTTGTTTGTATTGGGCTCATGTGGTGAGACTAGTCTGCTTACACCCGAGGAGAAAGAGACGATAGTCAAGGAAATAGTAAAGATGACCAAGGGTAGAATCCCCGTGTTCTTCAACGCCTCGGCAAACACCACGGAGGCAAGCGTGGAATTTGCAAGGTTTATCGAGGGCGAGGGAGGAGACGGCGTCATCTTCACTGTGCCGCCATATGTCCTGATTCCGCAAGGCGCAGCCTATGAGCACCTTGATATCTGCATGGGCTCGGTAAGAATACCATGTGGGATATATAACAACCCATCCAGAATAGGAGTTTTCGTAGAGGCCAAAACGATTTCTGCTCTCTCAGAGAAACACCCGAATTTCATTGTAGATAAAGAAGCAATGCCTCATGTGAAGCAGCTGATACAGGTAAAACGTCTGTGTGGCGACAGAATACATGTTCTATGTTGTGATTATCCGGCGTACTCAATTGTCATCCCAACGTTAGCCGTTGGCGGAAACGGAACTGCCAATATTGGCGGGAACATTATTCCGGAAGAGGTGGCGCTGTTTTCTCGACCGTGGGATAGCGTCGAAGCAATGGAGAGATGCAGGAAACTCTACTTCAAATACTACCCCCTTCTTGAAAGCCTTTATGAACTATCCAACCCAATTGTTGTAAAGGCTGCCTTAAGGATACTCGGTCTGCCGGGCGGGCACTTAAGAAGGCCCTACCTCGATTTTGCCGGCCCGAAGTATGACGATCTTGAACGGCTGATGGATGAACTTGGCGTAATAGAAAAATACGGCAGGTCGAAATAGTACAGGAACCTCGGATAGTATGACAAGGGAAGAGTGAGCCGATTGGGGATGCATCTGGTAGTCATAGGCGGTACAGCGGCCGGCGCCAGCGCGGCTTCGAAGGCGAAAAGAACAAACCCGGAAATAGATGTAAGCGTGTTCGAGAAAACGGGCTTTGTGACCTACGGGTCTTGCGGTCTTCCTTACTATATTGGCGGTATAGTGAGGACGAAAGAGATGCTATCAGACTTTACTCCTGATGCGCTGAGAGAAAAGAGAGACATAGCGACGTATGTTCACCACGAAGTGACTACGATTGACCGAGCCAACAAGACCTTGGAAGTGTGTGACTTAGGAAGAAACGAGTGCTTCAGTGTCCCTTATGATTACCTTGTCGTTGCTACTGGCGCATCTCCGATAATGCCAGACATCCCCAATGTTCGCGCAGACGGAGTGTTTTCCCTGAGGACTGTTGAGGACGGCGTGGCGATTAGGAGAGCAGTCCAAGAAGAATCAACGAAAAGGGCTCTCATAGTCGGTGGGGGGTTCATCGGCCTCGAAATGGCGGAACAACTATCTTGTTTGGGGCTAGAGGTTACGCTGATAGAGGCCCTGCCTAAGCTTCTACCCTCTGTGGACGAGGAGTATTCCGATGCCATAAGGCGGGTATTAGAAGAACATGGCGTACGATTGTATACCGGCACAGCGGTGAGAGAGATCTTGGTCGATGGCGGCAAGGTAGTAGGCGCAAAGACAAATAGTGGGGCAACGCTTGGAACTGACCTTGCCGTCATCTCTGTGGGGGTAAGGCCCAATTCAAGCTTAGCCAAGAGCGCGGGGCTAGAAACAGGAGTAAAGGACGCTATTGTTGTAGACGAATACATGCGGACCTCGGATGATTCGATTTGGGCTGCAGGTGATTGCGTTCAGACCTTCAACCTGATAACGAAGCGTCCCGTCTATGCCCCTCTCGGAACGACGGCAAATAAGCAGGGTAGAATTGCTGGAGGAAACATAGCAGGGGATATGAGTTCCTTCAAAGGCGTGCTACCATCGCAGATAACAAGAGTATTCGATTTATACGTCGCATCTACAGGGTTAACAGCGGAGCAGGCGAAGGAAGCCGGGTATGATGCGGAGGAGGCTAAAGTAACGAAGATGGATAGAGCCTCGTACTACCCCGGCGGTGAAGATAACCATATCAAGCTCGTCTTCGACAGGAGAAGCGGTCGGCTTGTCGGGGCACAGGCAATCGGGAGTGAGTCAATAGCGGGAAGGATAAACCTACTTGCAGCAGCGATAACAGCAGGCATGACAGTTGCGGAGTTATCAGAACTGGATTTGGCATATGCGCCGTCGGTGGCACCTGTCTACGACCCGATTCTAGTAGCCGCGAGCCAAGGGAAAAAGAGGATCATTCCTGTATGAGAAGGGGGACGGCGATGAAAGACGGCCAAGAAATAGACAGAACACTGGATCAGCTGAAGGCGAGACTGCCGCGGATCAACTTGGCGTTTCTTCCAACCCCGTTGCATAAGCTCCCCGCGCTTTCCCGCCAGTACGGCGTAGAACTATACATGAAGCGGGACGATTTGACGGGTATTGAGTTCGGCGGCAACAAGACTCGCAAACTGGAATTCGTTCTCCCCGATGTCTTGGCGGCGGGAGGCGACTATGTTATTACGGGCGCTTCAGTTCAATCAAATTGGTGTAGGCAGACTGTCTCAGCATGTACACGATGCGGCCTCAAGACTGTAATCTATCTCTTCGGTCGCGACCCAGGCGAGTATAGAGGCAACCTACTGCTGGACAAAGCCTTAGGTGCCGAAGTCCATCTCATCAGACTGATGGAGGGCGAGAGCCTTTACGATGGACTCGCTAGAACGGAAGAAATGCGCAAGCAGCGTATGCAGGAGCTCGAGCAAGAGGGCCATAAGGGTGTCTACCTTAAGGTGGGGGCCCCTTTCCCCAAAGGGCATGCGGCCTACGTATGGGCTATGGCTGAACTAGTACATCAGTTGCGGGATTTTGGAATGACCCTAGATGATCTCGATTACATTGTGACCCCGATTGGCGCAGGAGGAACCTACACTGGACTGCTGGTGGGCAAGAAGCTGTTTGAATCGAAAGTGGAAATCCACGGATACTGCACCTCGGGCATGCATCCAACCATGGAAGAGGACATCCTCAATGCAAGCAGGGCAACCGCAGAGTGTCTAGAACTGGACTTGTCATTCGACAAGGAAGATATCAATGTCAGCTTTGACTATGGCGGAGAATACGATATCCCTACCGCGAAAAGTACGGAAGCGATAAAACGCGTGGCACGTAACGAAGGACTGCTGCTAGATCCGGTATATACTGCTAAGGCTATGTCCGGGCTCCTTGATCATCTAGAGGACGGCTCGATTTCCCGCGGAAGCCGCGTTTTGTTCTGGCATACGGGAGGCCTCCCTGCCTTGTTCTCCGGGCAGGAGACCGCAGGAGCGATTCATGAGTGAGTGATCACGAATGCAGCAATGGGGGAGTGACAATGACAGTTTACGAGAAGTTCGGGGTACGGCCGATAATCAATGTGGACGGCCCCCTAACAAAGTATGGCGGCGCCATCATGGAGAAAGAGACAGTAGAAGCTATGAATGAAGCTGCCAAGTACTCAGTTCCACTCGAGCAACTCCAGGCGGCCGCATCGAAGGTGATCGCAGAAAAGACTCACGCGCAGGCGGGGCTGGTCACAAGTGGAGCTTGCGCAGCTCTTACTCTCGCAACGGCTGCATGTATCTGTGGATACGATGTAGCTCGTATGGATAGGTTGCCAGACACGGCAGATATGCCCAACGAAGTAATAATGCCTTGCCGCCAGATCGGAAAATACACTCACGCAATTCGAGCAACTGGGGCAAAGATCATTGGCGTGGGGATAGCCGATGCTCCGGATACTTCATTGACTGCATATATGACCAACAAGTGGCACATCGAGTCCATGATAACGGAAAGGACCGCCGCCATTGCCTATGTAGTGAAGGCAGGAACCCAACCGCCTTTTGAAGATGTTATCGGAGTTGCCAAAAAGTACAGTGTTCCGGTGATTGTAGATGCAGCGCCCGAGATTCCACCGGTGGAGAACCTCTACCGGTTCATAGATATGGGCGCAGATCTGGTCTGTATTAGCGGCGGCAAAGGGATACGCGGGCCTCAGAACAGCGGCATTCTCTGCGGGCGTAAGGACTTAATTGCTTCGGCAGCCGTTCAGATGCTGGAAGCGCCGACTGAGCCCTATGATAAATGGAACCCGCCGGACTCTTTCATCTCAAAAGAGAGATTCCGGGGAGCTCCAACTCACGGCATAGGCCGCAGTATGAAAGTAAGCAAGGAGTCTATTATCGGTTTGCTGACTGCTCTTCAGAGGTTCACCGCGGAGAGATTTGAGGCAAAAGACATAGCGCTCACAAGATCACTGCAGAAAATGAAGACAGAACTCGAGAGAATACCGGGCATAACCGCTGCCTTTGTCGAGCGGCAATACTGCCTATGCAGCTATCCGACTCTCGACGTGAAAGTTGATGAGAGGATTACCGGCATATGCGCAGCGGAAGTCTGTTCAAGAATGCGCGCAAAGGATATCTGCCTGAGAGACAATTATGTTGATCAAGGTATCGTCAGAGTCTACTCCATAAATATGAATGAAGAGATAGCAGAGAGAGTCTGCGCGGCCTTAACCGAAACGATAAGCAGCGCCAGGCCTTGAGACCCGCAAGCGTTCGCAAGACTCACGGGCAGTGCCGTATTGATGGAGCCCCGGAAACTGCATATCCGGGGCTTCTACTCTATTGCTTCATCCGCCATGGGTCAGCCGGATGTTATGCACAAAACTCTCCACAGTCTCTGCATAGAAATCTTTGCTGATCTGAATACCATTATTGACGATCCTAATAATCCCTTCATTTCGCAGATCGCTTATCAGTCTGCTTACGCTCACTCTTGTAGCTCCTATGACAATTCCAATCTCGTAATGAGTCTTCCGAGATTTCTGATTCAGCCATTTGCCATCCTCGATGTCAGTCTGGTCAACATTCATGCACAAGTACCTAATCAGCCTATTCCTTGTTGAGTTGAACACCAGATTCTCAATTTCATATCTTAGTGAAATAAGCTTGTAACAGATGCAGCTCATTAACGAATCACGAAAGACCTTTGAAGTGTCCATGAGCTCTCTGAACTGAACGGAACTGAGTTTGTATATTATAGTATCTTCCTCAGCGAAACTGGACAACGATGTGTAGTTGATGTTTAGAATTGCGGCAATGTCTCCAAAGAACCATCCCCTGTTCAGTGTATAGAGGATTTTCTCGACACCCGTCTCGTCCAGCATGTAGTGGCATGTTGTCCCTTTTCTGATGAAATACAGCGAGTGAAAATCCTCATATTGATGCAAAAATGTAGTTTTGTGTGGTATTTTGAGTATTTCGGCTCTCTTGGCGAGAAGGTCTTCTAGTTCCGTATTGACTCTCTCTTTAAAGTGCAGATTGAAGACGTTGATATCCACATAAGTACCTCCCTTCAATGGATCCATACAACTCCAGCGTCAATGCTATCTGAATTGCTGTGCGCTCCTATGCAGAAATGATCGGTCTTTCAGTTCGTCGACTGGCGATATCCCAGCGCCCAAAGGGGAGGTAGTCTCATCGTTCCAGTTAGTTCGGCATATTGCGCCACTACACCTTCAATCTTCGGCCCTGCGAAACAGCGGCAACGCCTGTGAGCGGCGTTGCCCCGGTCAGGGCGTCAGGGGCGCTGAGGGAATAGGCTGCGCGGGGCACTAAACAGTGCGTAGTCACAAAAGGGGCGCAAATGCCCAGGGTAAGGGCAGGTTTGCGCCCCTCTTCGAGCGAAATGGGTTGTGACTACACGCGGTTGCCTTTGGGGATGGGCAGAGAGAGTATACGCGGCGGGACTTTCAGCCTCAGCGTCTCGAAAAGCTCATTGAGCTCGTCGTTTGGATTATTGGCTTGCCACACTTCCCCGGATCCGTTCAGGCAAGCGGTGCCGGATTGGACGAATGTCGACCACATGTTTGAGATCGCGAAAAACCCGTTCGACGGCGGCCAACTGCTTGTAGCCAAGGACTACGTCCCGCGCAGAGAGGCCGTTGTCCGAGGTGCTAATGAGGAACTTCCCATCCAAGCGCTCCTCCTCCTTGATCTTCTCGTGATCGATACGGAGCCTTCCTGTCTTCGTCTGATGGATGTAGCGGTCGAACATCGCATGCGAGCGCAATGCGCACGCGGCCTTTTTGCGAATGGTTTCATTCGTGACCCCGTAGCGTTCCGCCACGTCCCCTATGGGCTGTGCCCAGATTTCCTCGTAGAGTCTTTCTCTCTCCTACTCGATCTCGTCCATGGGATTTCCTCCTCAGACGTGCATTCAGCCGGGTGCATGCCGACCAGGCACGAGCGCCTGCAAGGGTATTCTGTCTCTAGCCGAGTGGTTCGTTGTGGGCTAGATTCCACCTGCTACACAACCGCCTCTGTCTGGTAAAACGTGCACAGGCCAATTGCCGCGGCCTGCCGGTCGTAGTTGACCATCGTGTTCCAGTGTCCGAATTCAAGGTACATCGTCTCATGCCGCAAGGCGCGTAAGTGGCCTATCCACATTCCTCGACATCGAGAAATCTGCTCTCAAGCCGCTGCCCGAGAAGCAGTACGAACTGGCTTACTTCACCAAGGCCAAGGTGAACCTTGACTGCTATTTCGAGATGAAAAAGAGCCGGTACAGCGCCCCTTGCTGAGGCTTTCTAAAGCCTCAGCAAGGGCAGACACGGCCTGCGCACGCGCACTGAAGGCTACCGCATTCAACTGCAAGAGCGTCAAGGCCATCCTCGAGAAGGGGCTGGACGCAGTTGCTTTCGACGAACCGGCCAACAATTCCCCCGTGGTTCATGAGAATCTCCGCGGCGCTGCCTACTACAACTCAGCGCCAAGGGCTCCCCCGGAGCCTGCTTCCGGCAACACCCTTTACAGTGCGTAGTCACAAAAGGGGCGCAAACGCCCAGGGTAAGGGCAGGTTTGCGCCCCTTTTCGAGCGAAATGGGTTGTGACTACACGCGGTCGCCTCTGGGAATGGGCAGAGAGAGTATACGCGGCGGGATTTTCAGCTTCAGGATTTCGAAAAGCTCATTGAGCTCGTCGTTTGGATTGTTGGCTTGCCACACTTCGCCGGAGCGCGTTCGATGAATACCAACCTGAAGCTTGTCGAGGGCCTTTTTGATCTGAAACCATGTCCGGCCACTCTCGTTTTCCGCCACGCGAATCAACAGCATGGCCAACCAGCACAGGAGAACGTGGGCCCGGATTCGTTCAGGCAAGCGGTGCCGGATCGGACGAATATCGACCACGTGTTTCAGGTCGCGAAAAACCCGTTCGATGGCGGCCAGCTGCTTGTAGCCAAGGACCACGTCCCGCGCAGAGAGACCATCGTCCGAGGTGCTAATGAGGAACTTCCCGTCCAAGCGCTCCTCCGCCTTGATCTTCTCGCGATCGAGACGGAGCTTTCCGGTCTTCGTCTGATGAATGTAGCGACCGAATACCGCATGCGAGCGCAATGCGCACGCGGCTTTCTCATGGGGTTCGCCCTCAAGCTGCTTCAGCGCATCCAAACGGCGGGTCGCCTCAGCGACGATGTCGTCCCGCTTCTTTCGATCCCGCTCGGCTTCCGCGGGGTTGAGCGCCACTATGAAACGGCGCCTCGCTTCGCTGTCGCCGCCGACTACAACCTCTTTGAACTTCAAGCCGCTCTCGAGCGTTTGGTAACGACCGCCGCGTACCAGCGCCTCGGCGGGCTTCGCCGTGCGGCCCAACCTCATCTTCTCGCCGATGATGTAGTGTCCGCCCGCGCCCTGCAAGATGCGCCGGTTCTTCTCCGAGTTGAACCCGGTGTCTTCCACGAGCACGACGCGGCCGAGTCGCCAACTATTCAGATCCCGCTTGACCTCTTCTACCACGTTTTGGTCTACCGTGTTGCCGGGCCATGTCCAGCAGCGAACCGGGATCCCATCGCGCGTCACGGCGAAGGCGACAACGATCTGCGAAAGGTCCGGCCTTCGATCCTTGCTCTCCGCGCCGCGCTTGCGGAGTCCCTCATCAAGCAACTCGCCGCCATTTTCGACGTCTTCGTCCTCCCCTTCGATTTCGAAGTAGGTGCTCGTAGTGTCCAAGAACAGGAGGTCGACTTCGAGGTTGAACAGGTTGGCAACCGAGAAGAACACGTCGTGCTGGATCTCATCGTGCGCCTCGAGCAGGAAGTCCATGGCGCGGTAAAGCTGTTGGACTTGAACCTCGGGCAAGCCCTCGATATGGGCCTTTTCGGCCACCCAGTGTTCCATGTGCAGCTTGCTCGATGGGGCCAACGCTAGATTCGCCGTCATGGCAAACAACAAGCGTTCCACGGGTGTCTGGAACGCGCGTTTCTTGAGCAACGCCTTGATAACGCGATCGATCCCGAGCCGTGCCCACATGCCGTCGAGAAAGGCGGTGCCGCCGAGTTCCCGCGACCCCAGAAACTCAAACGGCCAATCATCGCCGATCTGTTCCTGTATCTCGGCGACCTCTTCCGGGTCAAGAAATCGGCTGATGCTGCGGATAAGCCGGCGCAGTTCGTCCAGATCGAGTCGGTCCTTGCGACCGAAGCTGTACAGGACTTTGGCTCGGGTTTTGCAGCCCTCCGGCTCGCGGTAGTTGTGGGCGAGTTGCACGTATTCTTTTCCTCTGGCCTTAACGGTTCGAATGTACATTGTAACCACATCATAGCATATTGCAGTGAGGCTGTAAAGGAGACCACGACCATAGGTTGTGCCTACGCCTTTCGGCCGTTTTCACCACGTTTCAGAGGTCATAAAACACAAAAACCCCCGCTACACTGGGACGCGGCGTTCAGCCGTAGCGGGAGTTGTGCTCTTCACTGTTTAATGCAAGCTAGGGCGGTAATTCAACCCAAACCGGGTGCGCAGCGACCGGCAGCTCTTCGTCCTTGGCTTCTGCATAGCGCCGTGCCCGGCGCTGGATGACTGCCCGGTGGACACCGATTCCCAACCCGAGCGCCGGACCGGCGATGTGAACGCTCCGGCATCTCCTGCCAAGTACTCCCAATATCGAACCCTGTTTGCTGAAACGTGAGAAAAGTGTGCACTCCGGCAGGAAATCGGGTACTCACGTAGAAACAGGATAGCGATATATCGTATACTATATGTCGTGTATCATATATGGCATATTCCTGTTTCAGAGGAGTGAAATGTGACTTGCGCAGGTCAAATGATGGCGCCTCACGGCAAAAGGTCAAGAGGACGGGTTCGCACAACGTGATAACGCGTCCGGAAAACATCACCGACCAAGTGTACAGGGCCCTTAGGCAGCGAATAGTGCAGGGGGAGATTGCTGAAGGAGAGCGCATGGTCGAAGCCGCTTTCGCGGAGGAGTTCAACGTCAGCAAGACCCCGGTGCGCGAGGCATTGTCGCGTCTGGCCAGCGAAAGGTTGGCCGAGCGAATTCCCGGAGGGGGAGTAATCGCTCGTGCCATGTCCTACGAGGAAGTCGCTGACTACCTGGAAGTCAGGGAAGTTCTGGAGGGACTGGGCGCAGAGAAGGCTGCGGTCAGGGCCGCGCAGAGCGACATTGCGAAACTTGAGAGCATCATCGATGAGAGCGAGGCGGCTGGGGCCAATGGGGATCTGAACAGTTACAGTGTACTGGATTCCGCCTTCCACACCACCATTATCTGCATGGGCGACAATATCGCGCTCAAGGAGATCATGCCGCTGCTCCACGACAAGATCCGTGTCGTGATGAAGGCATCAGTGGCGCTGCCGGGTCGATTCCCCAAGTCTGTGGAGGAACATCGGAGCGTGCTCAGGGCCCTGGCCGAAGGCGATCCGCGAGAGGCAGGCGCGCAGATGCGCAAGCACATCATGAGCACGAGAGCTGCGGTCATGGAACGCCTGACATCACAGAATAGCAAGCAGGAGCAATGAATGTCCGTTGGGAGGAGATGTCTTCGTGCGTAGTGAGCGACTCACCGGCCTCAAAGTCAATGATCGCGATAATGTAGCTACTCTCTTCTGCAGCGCCTGCGCGTCGCACGAGGTGGAGGTAGTGGACAGGCAGGGGCGACGGATCAGTGTGGTGGTGACTGGCGACATCCCATATGGGCACAAGATCGCTCTTGGAGATACACGAAGGGGCGAGGCAGTCATCAAGTATGGAGAGCAGATCGGCGTCGCGACAAGCGATATCCGCACCGGGCAGCATGTTCATGTTCACAACGTCGAAAGCACTCGAGGGCGAGGCGACTGGGAGAGGGAGGCAGGGTCCAGGTGAGATTCCGGGGATACGTGCGTTCAGACGGGACGGTGGGTTCAAGGAACTACGTTGCAGTCATACCCTCCGTTGTCTGCGTAAACGAAGTAGTCGAGGCCATCTCAAGCCGCACCACAATGACCCGTGGAATCTACCATCACCAAGGCTGTTGCCAGCTTCCACCCGACCTCGCCAGGGTCACTGATTCCCTGATCAAGCTGGGGCAAAACCCTAATGCCGGCGCTGCGCTGGTAGTCAGCCTGGGCTGCGAAGGCGTAGATACTGACCGGCTTGTTGCGGAGATCGCCGCTACCGGAAAACCTGTGGAACGGGTGAACGTGCAAGAGATCGGCGGAACGGCCAGAGCCATCCAGGCCGGAATGGACCTTGCTCAGAAGCTGGCCGTGAAGATCTCCGGCCAGCAACGGCAGGATGTGGATCTGGCCTCGGCGATCATAGGCATCAAGTGCGGCGCCTCAGACGCGACTTCCGGTTTGGCGTCCAATGTAGTCATAGGATACCTGGCAGACAGGATCGTCGAAGCCGGCGGCACTGTGATCTTCGGCGAAACGACGGAGTTCATCGGCGCCGAGCACATTCTGGCCCGAAGAGCCAAGACGCCGGAGGTAGCCGCCAGGATATATGAGATTGTGGGCCGCATGGAGGACAGGGCCAAGTCCATGGGAGTCGACATGCGCAGCGGGCAGCCCACTCCCGGGAACATCAAGGGCGGGCTGACCACGATTGAGGAGAAATCGTTGGGCGCGATCGTCAAGTCAGGCACCAAACCCATCGAGGGAGTCCTGGAGTACACAGAAGCCCCTTCCAGCCCGGGCCTGTGGATCAAGGACACCCCGGGCAGGGAGATAGAGGTGCTGACTGCGATGTCCATCGCAGGCGCGCAGGCGATGCTGTTCTCTACGGGTCGCGGAGCCCCCCAGGGCTTTCCCATCGCGCCTGTCCTGAAAATCTGCGGGAATCCCATTACCTATGAGAATATGTCTGGCGACATGGACGTGAACGCTGGGTTGATCATCACCGGGGAGAGGAGCATTGAGGAGTTGGGCGAAGAGACTCTGGCTCATCTCATCAGGGTCATGTCCGGAGAGGTCACCAAGTGTGAGGAGATCAGATACACCACGTCCATGGATATCTACACGCTCGGCCCCGTCATCTGAGGCGGTGGCATCGGGAACGAAAGGAGGATGGCTTCTGAGCTAACTGTCCTTGGCGCCTGGCGCCGAATGAGAGGAGGTTCTAGTTGTCGGTTATGGCTGAGAAGGTAGAATCGGTTCGTGTAGCTGTAGTTCAAGCTGCTTCGGTGATCATGGATAGAGAAGCCACGGTCGAGAAGGTGGTGGCTCTGACTGCCCAAGCTGCGGAAAAGGGAGCCGACATCATTGTGTTCCCGGAAGCCTTCATCCCGTGCTATCCACGTGGCCTTACCTTCAAGACGTCTGTTGGGAGCCGTTCAGCAGAGGGGCGGGCGGACTGGGAGCGCTATCTGGCTAATTCGGTGCCGGTGCCGAGCAAGACCACTGACACATTGGGCAAGGCGGCCCAGAAGGCCAATGCGTATCTGTCTATAGGCGTTATCGAGCGCGACACGGAGTTCAGTGGAAGCACCGTATACTGCACGGTGCTATTCTTCGGCCCCGATGGCAAGCTGCTCGGCAAGCATCGCAAACTCAAGCCCACAGCTTCCGAACGGCTCATCTGGGGTGAGGGCGATGGAAGCACTCTCACCGTCGTCGACACGCCCTACGGCAAGATGGGCGCGATGATCTGCTGGGAGAACTACATGCCCCTTGCGCGGGCGGCGATGTACGCGAAAGGCGTCGATCTGTATCTGGCTCCGACGGCCGATTCGCGCGACGAGTGGCAGTGCACACTGCGCCACATAGCCGTCGAGGGAAGATGCTTCGTGATCGGCTGCAACCAATTCACGACGAAAGACATGTACCCCACGGATCTGGCCTGCTATGATGAGCTGGCCTCTGCTCCCGAGGTGATGTGTACCGGCGGAAGCGCGATTGTGGACCCGATGGGCAAGTACATCGCCGGGCCGGTGTTTGGCAAAGAAGATATCATCGTCGGAGACCTGGATCTCTCGCTGATTCCCAAGAGCAGGTTCGATCTGGACGTTGTAGGACAGTACTCGCGCTCTGATGTGTTCAGACTGCTGGTCAATGAGGAAAAAAAAGTCCCGGTTGAATGGACAAGCGGGTTCTGATTGCCGATTGTTCCATCTTCACACAGTGATCATTTACTAAGGGAGGCAACTGTAATGGCAAAGAAGCGGTTTACGACAGTGGCGCTCGCTCTTGCACTAATCCTCGTCTCGGGCATTGTGTCAGCTGCCGCTGACAATCCCACAGTCAAATGGCATTATGTGTCTGCGTGGGACGTGAACAACCCCCTTTTCAAGTATGACCAGTACATCGCGGAAAAAGTGGGCAAGGCTACGAACGGCAAGTTCTCGATCAAGGTCTACGCGGCGGGCGAGATGGTTCCGGCTTTCGAGACTTTCGATTCCGTAAGCTCCGGTGCATTTCAGGCGGGAAGCACTGCTCCTGCGTATCAGGCCGGTCTCAACTCAGCTTTCACGCTATTCTCTACAGTCCCTCTATACATGTCCCAGCAGGACTTCCTGAACTGGCTGTACCAGGTGGATGGGATTGGGCAGATGAACGACATCCTCAAGAGGTACAAGATCGTCGCTTTCCCCAACTCCATATTCGACCTGGAGGCTGGATTCAGAAGCCACAAGGAGATAAAGAAGGTCACTGACTTCAAGGGCATGAAGATCAGAATCGCTCCCCCTGAAAGCCAGGAGATCCTGCGCAGGCTGGGCGCCGCCCCTACCAACGTCTCCGGCGGCGAGCTGTATGACGCCATGCAGAGAAGCATCATCGATGCGTTCGAGTTCATGACTCCCAACGTCGACTGGGATCTGGGATTCCAGGAGGTAGCCAAGTACTGGATCGCACCCGCATGGTATCAGACTGCCTGCGTCTACTACACACTGGTCAACGCGAATGCCTGGAAGGCACTGCCCGAGAACTACCGGGTCATCTTCGAAGAAGTCACCAAGGGGTGCGTGGTGGAGAGCACGTCCTTCATGAACTGGCAGAGCGCGCTGGGCACTAAGAAGTTCCTAGACTACGGGGTGAAGGTCAGCAAGGCTGATGCGAAGTTCTGGTCTGACATGGAGGTCGTAGCCAAGAAAGTCATGGAGGACTTCGCTTCGAAGAACCCCGACTACGCAAAGACTCTGAAATCGCAGGTCGACTACTTGAAGACGTACAACTTGTGGAGGGAGCTTGAGGAACCGTTCCACTCAGGAAGAATCACCAAGGCTCTTCCGGAAGTCAAGGATGCCTGGTTGAAGAAGTAGACACGCTGGTTGCCTCAAGCTGCGGAGGAAGAGGACGATAGCCGCCTCTTCCTCTGCCGGGGGGCAGAGCTTGGATGCTCCAAGACGTTCAGGTCAGGGGAGCATACCACAAGCCCAATGGAGGGGACCTTGATGAGCGCTCTAGAGAAAACGATACGGATTCTCGATTCGATGCTCGAATGGGTAGGACGGGTCGTGCAATGGCTCGTAGTCCCACTTACGCTGCTGCTAGTCTATGAAGTCGTCACGAGGCGGATTTTCAACACTCCCCACATCTGGACGGTGACAGTCGCCACTCAGATATACGCCCTGCACTTCCTGTTGTACAGCTCGACCGCTCTCATCCGGGGCGCGCATGTGCGAGTGGACATTCTGTATCAGAAACTGTCACCCAGGAAGAGGGCGGTAGTCGACCTGATTACGTACCCTGTCATGCTGCTCATTCCCTCCCTGGTCCTTGTCAAGGAAGGATACAAGTACGCCGCAATGGCCTGGGCGCGGAAGCAAGTCACTCAATCGCTTGATAGGATTCCGTTGTACCCCATCAAGACCGTGATCCCTATCGCATTTGCCCTTCTGTTCATCGCCGGACTATCAGAGTTCCTCAAGAGAATCGTCGAGTTGCAGAAGGGAGATGCACGGTAGAATGAGCGATGTAATGGCCATGATACTTCAGTTCACTCTCATGCTCATAGGTATGCTCATGGGGCATCACCTGGGATTCGTGCTCATGTCATCGGGGCTGATCGTGGGCGTGCTGGCGATGGGCTCGTCGTACCTTCCTTTCTACATGAACCGCCTCTGGGGCATCATGAGTAACTGGGAGATGCTGGCGGTACCGTTGTTCCTGTTGATGGGCAACATCCTGGCCACTTCGGGGGTGGCCGATAAACTGTTCGACGCATTGTACAAGCTCATGGGCCGCCTGCGCGGGGGAATAGCCGTCGCAGTGATAATCGTGTCGACAGTCTTTGCCGCGTGCACCGGAGTGATTGCAGCCTCGGTCACGACCATGGCCATCCTGTCGATGCCGATAATGCTCAAGTACAAGTATGACAAGAAGCTTGCAGCAGGCACCGTCATGGCTGGGGGAACACTTGGGATCCTGATTCCGCCCAGCATAATGCTGATCCTGTTTGGATCATATTCTAACGTATCCGTGGGCAAGCTCTTCGTGGCTGCTGTCGTCCCTGGGATTCTGCTGGCGATCCTGTACGTCGTGTATGTCCTGATTCGATGCTACAGGCATCCGGAGGACGGGCCGGCCATGTCCGAGAAAGAGCTGGCAGGCGTCTCTCGGCCCGAGGTGCTCAAGGAAGCGCTAACCAATCTGGTTCCCCCTGTGCTGCTCATCATAGGCGTGCTCGGTTCGATCTTCGCCGGGATAGCGACTCCCACAGAGGCCGCGGCGATTGGAGCGTTTGTGGCGTTCATCATGGTCATCGCTTACAGACGATTTGAATGGAAGACATTCAAGGCCGCGATTTTCGATACCGCCAGGGGAACGGCTATGGTGTTGGTGCTCGTCATGGGTGCTAGCTTCTTCACAGGCACCTTCATCGGCATCGGCGGCGGCGATGTGGTCAGGGACCTCCTCTTCTCGCTGGGCAGCGGGAACAGATGGGTGGTATTCGCCGTGATGATGCTGATCGTGTTCGTGTTGGGCATGTTCATCGACTGGATCGGCATAGCGATGATATGCTTGCCTATCTTCGTTCCCATCGCAGTGGAACTGGGTTTCGACCCGCTGTGGTTCCTCATGACCATAGCCATAAACCTTCAGACATCGTTCTTGACTCCGCCGTTCGGATACGCGATATTCTTCCTCAAATCGACTATGTCAGAACAGGATATGACATTGCAGGAGGCCTGTCAGAGCGTGCCTGTGTTCATAGGCATTCAGGCGATCGGCCTGGCGCTATGCATTGTGTTTCCTAAGATCATAACCTGGCTGCCCAGCTTGGTTGTGAAATGATCGGGTGAGGCAGGGCGCTCAAGGGCTGCGATTGACCGCGAACCCAACCAGGGGGGCTGCTTCGTACGGCGGCCCTCTCTTTGTACATCCGACCTTCTACAGGCCCGGTGGGAACGGCGCATCGTCTTGTCCCGAGTTTGACAGTGAGTGGGCACACCCGTCGAATGAAAAGCCCGATAGCTCGGAGTCTCATGTTCCGCCATTGCGGCGATCAGAAAAGTCGCGCCCGCGCGGCAGTCGCGTTGTCCCGTCATTAGGGAAGCGAGACTGCTGGAAGACACCGTTCGCTCCTACCCTGCAAAGACTCCCCAGACACGGAGACCATCAGAACGTTTTGGGCCGACAAGCTCGCAGATAGACGACTGGTCTGTGTTCTTTCAGGCCCCCGACGAAATACTTCACCTTTTCGCGAGTAGAAGAAGGAATCCTACACCTTACGTGGAATGCTACTACGGCAGATCATTGACGGACGTCTGCATCGGGCGCATTTGTGGGCTCAATGATGGGATCTGCGAGGTGGGAACGACATTGGTAAAGAGATCACCTAGCACTGCTGATTCGCCTCCGGCCGGGCCAAGCTGCCTTACTGCGATCAGAGCCAATTACTCTGCCTTGACAAAGGCCGAGAAAAAGGTGGCGGATTTTGTCCGCAGCAATCCGGAGGACGCGTACTATGCGTCTGGACTTGAGCTAGCTGCGAGGACTGGCGTCAGCGAAGCAACCGTGGTCCGATTCTGGAGATCAATTGGGTACAGTACGTCCATGGAGTTTAAGCTCTCACTCTCACGCGACCTTGCGCGTGCCTCCAGTGGACGCAGCAGTGGCGACGTTAGCCTGCTGGATTCCGTGTCAAGTATGATACAGAAGCTTTCGGATCGTGCGATAGGGTCGATCCGGGCCACGGAGGAATTGCTGAACGAAGCGGAGATGGAGAAGGCCATCGACATGCTGCTTGGATCACGGAAGGTGTGCCTGTTTGGAGTAGGCCTGTCTGGATGCGTGGCTGGCTATGCAAGGAACAACTTCCTGCGCATCGGCATCCAATGCGAGACCGATGGAGACTCGCATACCCAATCCATGATTGCGTCAGCTCTAGGGAGACAAGATGTTGCGCTTGGCATTTCCTACAGCGGGACTACTCGCGAGACCATTCACTGCCTCACACTAGCCATGCAGGCAGGCGCAGGCACAATCTGCATCACTAGCTTCGCGCAATCTCCAATCACCGAGGTAGCCGGTGTATCCCTTATCGCAGTCACTCGAGAATCCGAACTGCTGAATGCTGCCACTAAGAGCCAACTTGCCCAGGTACACATATTGGACCTGCTATGCTGTGGTGTCGCGATGAAGAAGTATGATCAAGCAGTTGATAGCGCTGAGAAAATCATGCAGGCAGTAACTGGAATGCGAATGCTGTAGACCAACTTGAGGAGAGGTTTGACGATGAAGGAGATAGGCGTAGGCGTTATAGGCACCGGGTTCATTGGGAGTAAGCATGCCGAGATCTATGCGTCGCTCGAAGGCTGTAGACTCGTTGGTATATGCGATGTCAATCAAGAGAGACTGCATGCCCAGTGTGAGAAGCTCCATTGCCGGCCTTTCACTGACTACCGAGAACTGGTCGAGAGAGACGATGTTGACGCTGTGAGCATCTGCTTGCCCGAAGCCAACCACGTGGGGGCGTCTGTCGACTGTGCTCAGCGTGGAAAGCACATCCTGCTTGAGAAACCGCTCGCGACGAGCCTCGAGGATTGCGACCGAATCCTCGAGGCGGTTGCCGGTTCAGGCGTCACATTTACGGTAGGACATTTGCTTCGCTTCGATCCCAAGTATGCGCAGGCATATGAGTACGTGAGGTCCGGGGGAATCGGCAACATAGTACAGGTTAAGGCGCAACGTAACGGCATGATATCCGCCGGATACGGCGCAGGACGGGGTACCTCTGTTATGTTCCATGTCGGCATCCACGATGTCGACCTCATGCTCTGGTTCGCCGATGATTCTCCCATCAGAGTCTCAGCCGAGAAGGCAGATGGTGTCCTCGGTAGCCTGGGTACCGAGGACGCGGTGCTGAGTACGGTGAAATTCCGGAAAGGCGCCATCGGCTCTGTGGGCGCATCATGGGTACTAAACGATCGGCTGGGTTCGGGCGTAAACGCATCTATGGAGATCATAGGCGACAAGGGGTACATAAGCATCGATCTGGGGGCAGAGAGGGGACTGCGAGTCTTCTCGGACAGTGACGGATGGCTGTTCCCGGATCTGTGGCACTGGCCGTCTTTTGGGGGCACAATGGGCGGAGCCCTGGAAGCTCAGTTGCGGCACTTTCTGCGCTGTATCAGAGAGCAGACGCCGCCGCTAGTTTCTGGCGCGGAAGCCCGTTCCGCCGTGGCCGTAGTCCTGGCTGCTCTGGAATCAGCTAGCAAGGGAGTTCCAGTCACGTTGGGGTCGTGACAGCATTCACTCTCGTCGTTGACGCATGAGGAAGGAGGCGCTGATATCATCCCGGGTTCGGAGCACTCCATAAGGAGTGCTCGGCACAGCGAATAGCAATGATTGGAGGAGTGGTAAAACATGCGTAGCATCATCATCAGGTTGGCAGTCTGTGTCTGTGTTCTCGCACTAATGATCTCCCCGATGTGTTTTGCCTCGAAGAAGCCGTACACGATCGCTGTGAGCGCTGCAGCCATTCACCACGAATTCTCGCTGCTCGCCAACAGAGGCGCTGCAGACACGCTGGAGAAGGCCGGCGTCAAGGTCATATTCACCGAAGCCGGTGGTGACGATCTGCAGCAGGTGGCCCATATTGAGAATGCCGTTCAACTCGGAGTGGACGCGATCATAGTTCATGGAATCACTGCAGAAGCCCTGCAGGGTGCGATCAAGACTGCCGAGAAGGCCGGAATACCAGTGGTGGCTATTGACGTTCCGCTTACCGGCGACAACGTCATCTCGGTCATCAGCTCCGACAACTACGCGGCGGGCCTGGCGATGACGCGATACATGGTTGGCAGGCTCGGAGGCCGGGGCAACATCGTGGTGATGTACGCACCAGGGATCCCGGTGATTGACCAGCGCTACACAGCGCTCAGGACTGTCCTGAAAGATTATCCGGACATCAAGATCGTCGCAGAACTACCATGGAGGGCCCCTGCATATGTGCAGAGCTCAATGGACGAAATGGAGCGATTCCTCAGAGCCAACCCGAAGAAGGGCTCAGTTGACGCGGTATGGAGCGGCGCAGACATGCCGGCTATCGGAGCTGCCAAGGCCATAGCCAGGGCAAAACGCCAAGACCAGATGTTCATTGTGAGTATGGATGCTCTACCTGAAGCCCTCAGCATGATCAAGGAAGGACCCCATTTTGCGTCGACAATCGCCCAGAACCCGCGCGAGATGGGAATAGCGGCTGCCAACGCGGCGCTGCGGCATCTGGACGGCAAGCAGGTTCTCAAGTGGACGTATGTGCCGTTCGCTCTTGTGACGCAGGACAACGTGGATGAGTTCTTGCAGAAATGACACTGGCCTGACTGAGTGCAACTAGAGTGTGCGGGCGGGCGGGGAGGCCATCTCGCGATGTTCGTGCCTTGCTCCTGCCCGCATCTCTTATCCGACTCAAGACCGAGGAGCTGAGACATTTGAGGGACCTGCTTGAGGTAAAGGGCATATCGAAAGCTTTCTCCGGCGCTCAGGCCCTGTGCGATGTTGGCTTTGCTGTAAGGGCCGGGGAGATTCACGCCATAGTAGGCGAGAACGGCGCCGGCAAGTCGACTCTGATAAAGATACTTGCGGGAATCCACCGTATGGACTCCGGAGAGATAATTATGGATGGGCACCGCGTCGAGATAGCCAGGCCGCGCGATTCGCATCGCGCCGGCTTCCGCTTCATCCACCAGGAAATCCTGATGGTCCCCTGGTTCACCGTGGCTGAGAATATCCTACTGGGCAACGAGCCCACGCGTGGAGCGGTAGGGCGAATCGACGCGAACAAGATGAATTCAGAGGCTGCCGCTGTCCTTGCCAAGCTCGGCGCCGAGTTGAACCCGGAAACCCCAGTAAGTGATCTGAGCGTAGTTCAGAAACAGATTGTGGCCGTCGCACGGAGTATCGCAACGGGCGGCAGAGTATTAGTCCTTGACGAGGCAACAGCGCCGCTCAGCCAGCGTGAGGTGGAGATGCTCTTCTCAATGCTCCAGCACCTTAAGGAACAGGGCTTCACCATGATATACATATCCCATAGGCTGGATGAAATCTTCCGCCTAGCTGACAGGGTGACCGTACTTCGTGACGCGCGATATGTGGGAACGTTCGTGACGGATGAAACCACTCCCGACGAGCTGATCCGACATATGATAGGCAAAGACCTGAAGAACCGGTATCCCAGAGTGGACACCAAGCCCGGCAGCACTATCCTGCAGGTGGAAGGGCTAACGCGCAGAGGAGCATTTGAGGACATAGGCTTCACACTCCATGAGGGAGAGATACTCGGAATAGCCGGCCTTGTCGGCGCTGGAAGAACCGAGATTCTGCGGAGCGTGTTCGGAGCCGACCCTGTGGATTCCGGCAGGATCAAGGTGCATGACCGGGAGATCCGATGCAACTCACCGCAGAAAGCCACGCAGACTGGACTATGCCTGGTACCTGAGGACCGCAGGGAGCAAGGCCTGGTGCTGAACCTCTCCGTAGGATCGAATGTCTGCTTGTGCTCGCTTGACCGCTTGGCTAGGTGGGGCTTGTTGTCGTCAAGAAGCGAGATGGGGTTGACCGCGGAGTACATCCGAAGACTTCTCATAGACGCCACTGGCCCCAGGCAGAGAGTGAAGTACCTGAGCGGAGGGAACCAGCAGAAGGTTGTACTGGCAAAGTGGCTAGCACGGAGCGCCAAAGTATTCCTGATGGATGAACCAACCAAAGGGGTGGATGTCGGCGCCAAGGCGCAGATCTACTCCCTGATGCGGACGCTTGCCGAGGAGGGCGCCGGTCTGGTGCTGGTATCGTCCGATATGCCTGAGTTGCTGGCTCTGTGCCACCGAGTGTTGGTGATACGCGAGGGGCGCATCATCGGCGAACTCGCGGGCGAGCAGCTCTGCATGGAGAGCGTTCTCAGCACGCTCATGAGGGGGGTGCCATCATGATTGCGGCAGTTCTCAGCAGGGAAGAGTCCTCATCAGGCCGCAAGGCCGGGGCGCTGGCGAAAATGATGAAATGGTCCACGCCCATAGCCCTAATTGCTACGTTTGCAGTCTTTGCTTTCCTGTGTCCCTACTTTGCGACCATGAGCAACATACTCGATATCCTCAACCAAAGTGTGGTGCTGGGCATACTGGGAATCGCCTTCATGCTGCCGTCTGTCGTCGGAGCTATGGATGTGTCGGTCGGCGTATCTTGCAGCCTTGCCGGCGTGGCGGCTTGCATGGTGTTTCAGAGGAGCTGCTCTACTGCGGCGGGCATCGGCGCCGCCCTGTTGGTTGGGTTGGCCATCGGCATCGTGAACGCGTTCCTGTGCGGGGTCATCGGGACACAGCCTTTTCTTGCGACCTTATCCACCACGTTCATATTCCAGGGCGTTGAGCTGATGGTCACCAAGGCCTCAGCCCTGTACCCTTCAATGCCTGCTAGCTATATCTACCTTGGACAGGGGTCAATCGGCCGGATGCCTGTGGCAGTTGTAGTCCTGGCTCTGTGTGCCCTGGGTGTTCAGTGTCTTCTCAAGTCGACTCGGCTCGGACGGCACTTCTATGCGACTGGCGCCAGTAGAGAGACAGCCCGGGCATGCGGCATAGAAGTCGACAGAATCATCATCGCGGCGTTCATCATGTCAGGTCTGCTGGCTGCTTTGAGTGGGATCATGCTCTCTGCGCGACTGGGATCGGCGCAGACAATGGCGGGAGATGGCTACCTTCTGTACGCGATAGGTTCGGTGTTCTTGGGGACCACTATGTTCGGACGTGGCGAGCCCAATGTATGGGGTACAGTTGTCGGCTCGGTCTTCATAACGCTCGTCGAGAACGGGCTGACTATGTTGGGCGTGTGGTGGTACTGGCAATACGTGATCACAGGCATACTGTTGATCATGTCTGTGATGATATCCTCTGTGCGCAGAGCTCATCATGTGTGATCGGAGCGTGTGAGGATTGGGGGAAGTCTCTATGCAGACTCAGGTTGACAATGGCGGTCCCCGGAGCAAAAGGGTGAGCGGCATGGTGAGCAGATATGGCACGGTGATCGGCTTCATCGCTATCTTCTCGTTGTTCAGTGCCCTATGCCCATCCTTCGCCACTCTATCGAACTTTCTTACAGTTTTGAAGCAGATGACTATACTCAGCTTGATGTCGCTAGCTGCAACTTGCGTGCTCATAGAAGGGGGGTTCGACCTATCTATTGGGGCTTGTGTGGGGCTTGGCGCGGTGCTCGCATGCGGCATGCAGCAAGATGGACATGGGTTGGCGATGGCGTTGCTTCTCACGTTGATTGTCGGAGCAGCAGTGGGCCTTGTCAACGCAGTGAACATCGTCCATTTCGCGATGCCGCCGTTTGTCGCCACCATGGCCATGATGTTTGTGCTCCAGGGAGCTGAGCTGCTGTACAGCAAAGGGAAGGTCATTACTCGCGGCATAACCGACGCCTACAAGTTCCTTGGACAGGGCTGGATAGGACCCATACCTACGCTTGTCGTGGTCCTTTTGGCGTGCTCTGCGGTGACGCACATCCTACTATCTGCCACGAAGCTTGGCCGCTATGCTTATGCGATCGGCGGAAACCGCGAGGCAGTTAGGCTGTCGGGAGTACCGGTAACACGTTACCGAGTGATCTTGTACGTCGTAAGCGGAGTTTTGGCGGCAGCCGGAGGCATCATGCTTGGGGCGCGGCTTGGATCGGCCCCCGTGTGGGCCGGGCAGAAACTGACACTTCCAGCATATGCAGCCGCCTATCTCGGCTCGACCATGCTGGCAGAGGGCGATCTCACCGTGACCGGAACCATAGTGGGCACGCTGTTCATCTCAGGCTTGAACAATGGCCTAACCCTGCTGGGCTATGGATGGTACTGGCAGCAGATATTGCTGGGAATCATCTTGCTCGTTTGTGTGTCTGTATCCGGAATGAGGCAGCGACGTTCTTGATACGCGCCAGACAGGACTAATCAACACTAATCGAGAGAATGGGAGGACGCTGAATATGAAGGGATATGAATGCTACTTTGACGGTGTAGAAGCTGTTCTAGGGAAGATACGAAACACCCAGGCCGCAAATATCGAGAAGGCTGCCAAATACGTGTCGGACGCTATTGCCGCTGATAGGGTGGTACACGTCTTCGGTGCAGGTCACTCCAACCTGATAGCCGAAGAGATCTTCTACCGTGCGGGCTGCCCTGCGCCCGTAAACCATGTAGTGGATATCTCGCTGTCGGGCGGGGTCGGGGTGACAAAGAGCGAGTTCATGGAGAGGCTTGAGGGGATAGGGCCTGTACTGTACAACCACATCCGCCCTGCTGCCGGCGATGTCTTCATAGTGATATCCAATTCTGGACGCAACGCAGCCCCTATCGAAATGGCGCGGGAAGCGCGCTCTCACGAGCATCCGGTGATAGCAATCACGTCCGTCGGCTACAGTAGAAGCCAGACATCTCGCCATTCATCGGGTGAGCTGCTCCTTGACCATGCGGATGTAGTGCTTGACAACTGTGGAAACTTCGGCGATGTATGCGTCGACGTTCCTGGATTCAACAGAAGGATAGGGCCCACTTCAGGAGTGGCCGGCGCCTACATAATCCATTCCGTCATGGTACAGGCCGCATTCAACCTACAGGAAAATGGGATCGAACCGCCTGTGTTCGTTAGCGGCAACCGAGATGACGGACGCAAACTCAACCAGAGCCTGATCGACAGATACTGGGCCCGTATACGTAACTGGTGACCGCCGAGGGGAGGGAGTTTCATAGATGAAAGCACTCGTTTTTGCCGAGGCAATCCGCGGTGGTCTGATCGTTTCGTGCTATGCAGCCAGTGACTACAATGCGACTTTCATGAGCAAGGACGCCATGTGTGCACTCGCGATGTCGGTGCAGAGAGGAGGCGCTGCCGCAATTAGGGTGAATCTCAGGCATGTGTCATACGTAAAGAAGGCTGTTGAGATTCCTGTGATAGGAATAGAGAAGATCTACGTAGGCGACGAGATGCGGATCACCCCTACGATCCATGAAGTGGAGGAGCTCGTCGCAGCGGGAGCGGACGCCATCGGGATTGATGGAACACAGCGTTCTCGATTCGACAATCTTACGCTGCGCGATTTCCTCGCAGAGATCAAGTCGCGTTTCGATATTCCCATAGTAGCTGACATATCCACCCTCGAGGAGGGACTGCGCGCAGCCGAATGGGGCGCTGACGCCGTAGGGACAACTCTGAGCGGCTACACTCCGTACTCGAGCAGCATCGGTCGTCTCGGCGACATCCCTCCTGCAGAGCCGGACTATGAGATAGTGCGGGAGCTCAGCAAGCGCCTCGAAGTACCAATCATTGCGGAAGGGCGTTTCAACTCGCCGTCCAAGGCCCGGGAGGCTCTGAGATCAGGAGCCCATGCTGTTGTTGTAGGCACGGCTATTTCGAATCCAGAGAAGGTTACGGAGCTGTTCGTGCACACTCTAGAACAGGAAGGGTAGTTAGGCTATGGGGACGTCAGGTCGCCGCTCCAGAATGGAAACGGTACTCGGCATTGACTTGGGTACATCGCGGGTCAAGACGATTCTTTGCGCAGCGGACGGCAGTCTTGTCGCGCGAGCCGAAGGCTCATACCCTATTGCGGCAGGTTCCGGCGGGGTAGCGGAACAGGATCCTGCAGACTGGATTCGAGCGATTGTTGACTGCACAAACAGGATCGCCGAAGCCCACGAGGAATTCTGGCCGCCCATCGCATGCTCCGTCACCGGGCAGATGCACGGCCTGGTCCTAGTGGGCCGCGACGGATCGGTGCTGCGCCATGCCATCATTTGCTCAGATAGTCGCGCCGACGCCGAGCTACGGCAGATCGAGTCAGTCGTTGGGCACGAGACCATATTGAGCACAACGGGTAACCCAGGACTTGCCGTGTTCACCGGGCCGAAGCTTCTCTGGGTAAAGAACCACGAGCCTGAAGTGCACAGGAAGATACGGAGAGCGCTGATTCCTAAGGACTACGTAGGATACGCAATGACGGGGCAAGCGGTAACGGATCCGTCTGACGCGTCCGGCACCATGTTGTATGACTGCCGCACTGGCTCATGGGACAAGTGCCTATGTGCCGAATCCGGCGCCGAAGGCGGTGTGATGCCGGAGATCAGGGAGTCGACCGAGACTAGAGGCCAGGTTACCAGCGAGTTTGCTGGGCTTTCCGGAATACCCCAGGGAACGCCAGTGGTTGTGGGCGGCGGCGACCTTGCGACAACTGCGCTCGGCCTTGGGGTGGAGGATCAGGATTTCGGCTTCAGTCTGGGCACGGCTGGCATAGTATTCAAGAGGGTTCGCGATGTTGATCAAGAGAAGTTGGGCAGACAATTCTACTTCCGAGACGTCATGCCCGACTCCTTCCTCGGCATGGGGTCCTGCCCATCTGCGGGGCTGAGCGTTAGGTGGTTCCGTGAAGCAGTATCCTGCGCTACTGATTGGGGCAGCCCTTGCCCGGCTCTGAGCCGCAACGAGCCTGACGATGGTACTCCACTGATGTACATCCCGTTCTTGGCGGGCACAGGTACTCCCTACATGAACTACAGGGCCAGGGCAGGATTCATAGGGCTAGGGCCGGAGCACACTGCCGAGCACATGGAAAACGCCATTCTCGAAGGGGTATGCTTCAGCCTGAGGCAGTCGTACGAGCTGCTTCGGGCCGGCTCGATATCTTCGGGAGAGCTCATCGTGTGCGGTGGTGGATCCAGCAATCCTCGATGGATGAAGATCATGGCAAGTGTCCTGGCGCGACCCATTCGGGTGATCAGACAAGCTGATGCAGCAGCGCTGGGCGCTGCGATTCTCGGAGGAGTTGCGACCGGGTGGTGGAGCGCTCCGGCAGAGGGGAGCGCGAGGCACAGCAGACTGTGCGATACTGTGGAGCCCGACGTCCGGTTGACAGAGATGTACGAATCGCTATACCAGAGATACCTGACCGTGAGCAGTTGGTTGAACGAACTGTCTACCTAGACGTGCTAGAAAAAGGCAACCGGCGTTAGGTTGGCGGCCCGCATTGCAGCGGGCCGCCCTTTGCGGTGCCCGGTGCGCTTCGGCGTCCACGGCGCAAATGCACTGTTTGAAGGATAGCTCTGGAAAATGTAGAATGTACGTTGGTACAGCCGAGGCAAAGCATACCAAGCTCGATATGCCCCGGATTCAGCGGCATCTGCGGTTGCTGATGTGGGGCGAGTCGAAGCAACAGGAGCGGAGGAAGTATGAACACCAGCAGTCTGCCTAATGCAGCACAGGAAACGGTTCAAGGACTCATCAGCCTGGCGGATAGCATGCAGCAGATAGCCGATGCGGTGGCCGCGGCTATGGGAGTTGACGTTACCATAGCCGATTATGCATTGCTTCGAGTAGCCGGAACAGGGCCCTTCGCAGCAGCTTGCGGTGAGAGAGTACCTGGAGGCTGTGCCTTTGAACGCGCGCTGTACTGTGCCGAAACCCTGATAGTTGAGGATCCGCGTGAGGCATCGCTTTGTGCGGGATGCCAAGGTAGGGATGGATGCGCTGAGACTTTCGGCATGTGTACCCCAATCACCGTCAATGGCGGCAGAGCAGGAATACTCGCTATTGTGGCCTTCACTTCCGAGCAACGCAACAGAATACGTGGATCGCTCTCTTCCTACGTGCGCTTCCTAGAGAAAATGGCAGAGCTGATAGCCACCAAGATGACCGAACATCGGCTAATGATGGCTCTAGAGAAGCGAAGCTGTGAGCTTGAGGCCGTTGTAAACCACATCCATCAAGGCGTGGTCTGTGTTGATGCTTCGTGTCGGATCAGGCAGATGAACGCCCGGGCTGTAGAACTGCTCAAGCTTCAAGCATCCGTGCCTCGGGCAGGCGATAGCCTCGAGAAGACTTGGCCTGATTGCCTCCTGCTCAAGTGCATGAAACAGAAGCGATCATGCGCCAATACCGGTGAGACATACCTCGCTCCATCGGGCAAGTTGGTCAGGTTTCTGTCGTCGGCGAGTGCGCTGGTGCATGGCGACGAGATCATTGGAGGGGTTGTAACATTCAGCGACCTGGAGAGCACCCATAGCGATGCCTTTCGCGCTATTGAACGAGGTACTAGCTTCACATTTGACGACATAATCGGTACAAGCGATGCAATGGCTAAGGCGAAAAGGCAGGCGCTTACGGCTGCGCAGTTCGACTCGAATATCCTTCTCACAGGTGAGACTGGGACAGGGAAGGAGCTATTTGCCAGGGCCATTCACAGTGCAAGCCCCAGGTGCGACTTCCCGTTTGTCAGTGTGAACTGCGCTGCAGTGCCTGAGTCTCTACTGGAAAGCGAGCTGTTCGGTTACGAGCCCGGCGCATTCACTGGTGCAAGCAAGAACGGCAAACCTGGCAAGTTCGAGCTCGCCAACCACGGCACGTTGTTTCTTGACGAAATTGGCGACATGTCCCTCTTCCTTCAGTCCAAGCTGCTTCGCGCCGTGCAGAACAAGGAGATCACCCGTGTTGGAGGTCTGTATCCCAAGCGCATCGACGCTCGGATAATCTCCGCCACCAACCAGGACCTCGGCGAGCGTATGCGGACTCAACGATTCAGAAGCGATCTTTACTATCGTCTCAATGTTGTCCCAGTCGCATTACCTCCTCTTAGGCAGCGACCTGAGGACGTGCCCGTACTGGTGCGACATTTTGTTGCCTACTACTCCCGCAAGTTCGGAAGGGCAGTCACCGGCATAGCGCGCGATGCTCTTGATTTGCTTATGGCGTATGATTGGCTTGGGAACGTACGTGAGCTTGAGAATGTCGTTGAGTACGCCGTCAGCTTCGCCACAGGTAACCACATCACTGCGGAAGAGTTGCGAGCGCGCATACCCGCGTCTGACTGCAGTAATCCCATTTGTCCCGCCCATGGCGATCTCAAATCCGCCGTCCGCGAGTTCCAGAGGCGAATGGTGAAGGAGGCCATTGCTCGGCGCGGTTCGTCTCCAGCCGCTAAGGAACTGGCCGCCGAAGAACTCGGCATCAGCAGAGCTACTCTCTACCGGATATTGTCCCAAAACTGACAACACAGTCTCATAAGCAAGACGAAGCGACCCTTCCGCCGAATACCGCTCGATGGTGTGCGGGCGGGTCGCTTATGCTGTTCTAGCTGCAGTGTTATGGAATCAGCATGGGCTGAGATACACATTGGCACGCAACCTGCAATCATCTCTGGCTGGGCTTGATGTAGAGCATCGCTAACCCACAATCTGCGAGGCTGATGGGAGAGCGTTGTCGTATCAGAAACTGCCGGGCAGAGGTGACGCCATGTCGCAACGTCACCGAGAGTCCGAGGTACGGATGAGAGGGGTGATAAGCGGGCGGATAGGTCGGGCAATTGGAGCTGAACCACAGGGCCACCATTACTAGGAGGGATTTGCAGTGACCAAACGATTGATGATCACATTAGTCTCGACACTGGTCCTCTTGTGTCTCTGCGGCATGTGTACCATTGGCGCCGGCGAAATACGAATCGCTGTATGCGCTCCGATCACGGGGAACTACTCTCAGTATGGGCTTTCGTTCAAGAACGGCACCCAGCTAATGGCTAAGCTCGTGAATGAAGCTGGCGGCATCAACGGCGCAAGGATTAAGATGGAGATTTATGACGACAAGAATGAGCAAAAGGAAGGCGTGAACATCGCGCAGAGGCTCGTATCGGATAGGGGAGTAGCCGCCGTGATTGGTCATTTCGCCAGCGGAGTGTGCCTCGCAACAGCGCCGGTGTTCCAAAGGGCAGGCCTCGTGCTGATATCGCCGACTTCCTCTCACCCGGATTTCACGAAGCAGGGAACATACATGTTCCGTAACAATGTCAAAGAGGACGTTGAGGGCCCGTGCTCTGCTGAGTTCATGATCAAGCAGCTGAAGAAGAAGAACATCGCGATTATCTACGTGAACAACGACTGGGGAGTCACTGCCAGGGATTACTTCATGGAGGGCGTCAAGAAGTTTGGAGGCAAGATCGTAGCGTCAGAGATGTTCATTGACGGTCAGACCAAGGACTTCTCGCCCATACTCACAAAGATCAACGCCGCGAAGGCCGAGATCATATACCTGGCGGCAATGTACACGGATTCTGGAATGATAGCTCAGCAGCTCAACAGGCTGGGTTACAAAATCGACTTGTTTGGCAACAGCTCAATATACAACGATATGCTCATCCAATTGGCAGGTAAGGCGGTAGAGGGTACGTACCTGGTGGCAAGCTATTTCGACGAGGACCCCACTCCTGTAGTCAGGAATTTCATAGCGAACTACAAGAAGGAATACGGTGTTGTGCCCGACCAGTATGCGGCTCTTGCCTATGACACAGCGGGTCTTGTCGTAGAAGCCCTTAAGATATGCGGGCCCGACAGAGCAAAGCTAAGAGACGCACTTGCGGGGATAAAGGACTACCCAGGCGTTACTGGCAACACAACCTTTGACGAGAATCGTGATGCCCAAAAGGGAGTAATCATCCTACAGATCCAGAACGGCAAGTTTGTTTTCCACAGCAGAGTATAGCACCGATACCGAGGCGGCCTTGGCTCTGGCCTGCGCGACTGGCCAAGGCCGTCGCGAACTTGCGGGGGTTGTGTGAGCTATGTTATTGCAGCAGATTGTCAACGGGCTTACTATCGGCACGATGTACTCGTTGTGTGCGGTAGGGTACTCAATGGTATTCGGCATTCTAGAGTTCGTCAATTTCGCGCACGGCTCAATCTATACGGTAGGTGCCTTCATAACTCTTACACTCGTCAGTTCAGGCAGAATCGGTTTTGGCGTAAGCTTCCTTTTGAGCATGATTGCTACCGGTCTTCTGGGAGTTGCCATCGACAGGTTTGCGTACTATCCGATCAGGAGCAAACGAGCTCCAAAGATGAACCTGTTGATTGGGTCAATAGGAATGTCTATATTCCTTCAGAATCTGGCGATGCTGATTTGGGGTTCGCAGACGCGCAATTACCCTGAAGTCCTGAGGCTTGGTTCTACGAGGTTACTCGGGGTTACGATCTCCCACTATCAGGTGGTGATCTTCCTACTGACGGCTTTTCTGATAGTAGCACTACAGACGTTCATCAAGAAGACGAAGACCGGAAAAGCAATGCGCGCCACTGCCCAGAATGTCGATGCAACTAAGCTCATGGGAGTCAATGTGAACCTAATAGTGCAAATAGTATTCTTCATCGGTTCTGCCTTGGCCTGTGTCGCAGGAACACTTGTCGGCATGTACTATCAGGCAGCTGATCCCTGGATGGGCTTTATGCCAGGGCTAAAGGCGTTCACGGCTGCTGTTTTGGGAGGCATTGGCGTTTTTGAAGGCGCGATGGTTGGAGGGCTCATTATCGGCATCGTTGAAACGCTTGCCGCGGCGTATATTCACGCAGGATACCGAGACGGAATCGCATTTGCAGTCTTGATCATCGTGCTACTGGTCAGACCAACCGGCTTATGGGGCAAAGCATTGTCGAGGAAGGTGTGAGCCATGCAGGTGCTAGGGGGCAACCGCAAAGCCAGCCTGAGTTCTCGAGCAAGCAGGATACTGTTTGGGATTCTGGGGCTTGTGCTTCTCGCCGTACCGTATGTTGGCGTGTCGTCCTATGTTGTTCGTATGTTCACCCTGACGCTAATGTACATTTCTTTGGGACTGAGTCTTAACCTGCTGTCTGGACTAGCTGGACAGGTATCGCTTGGCCATGCAGCGTTCTACGGCATAGGGGCGTATACGTCGGCACTACTCTCCTTGAGACTGGGTCTTCCTTTCATGCTGACCTGTCTTGCGGGGGGAATCATGGCATCGCTGCTTGGGTTACTGCTCTGCTTTCCTGCGATGAAACTACAGGGTACGTATTTTACCTTCGTTACTTTAGGATTCGGCGAAATCGTAAGGCTAATCATCCTTAACTGGGCAAAGCTAACCCGAGGCCCGATGGGGCTGCCTGGAATACCACAGCCGGTGATTCTCGGCATCAGAATCGCTTCAGACGGCGCGTACTACTACCTAATACTAGTAATCGCTGTGATAATCTACGCTGTGGTAAGCAACATATCTAACTCAGCGACTGGTAGAGCGCTGGTGGCAATTAGGGAAGATACCTTGGTGGCCGAGGCAATGGGTGTAAACGTGTTCAAGTACAAGATGATTGCCTTTGGCCTCTCCACGTTCTTCGCAGGCATAGTAGGAGCGTACTTCGCTCACTACATTTCCTTTATTGACCCATCCAACTTCACGTTTGACGAGTCGTCGTTGATTCTGTCCTTAGTCGTTCTGGGCGGAATGGGTAATCTCAAGGGCACGATTCTAGCTGCGTGCTTTTTGATTGCGGTTCCGGAGGTAATGCGCGGGTTGCTCGCGTATCGCATGTTGATATACGGGTTGATACTAGTGTTGGCCATGATGATCAGGCCTCAAGGACTCCTAGGATCCCAAAAGAGGATGCAGGTATCGTAGTGAATGCTTTGACTGGCGGTGAAGCTTATGGCTCCAGTGTTGCGCGTCGATCAAGTGTCGAAAAGTTTCGGCGGAGTAGTTGCAGCCGACCGAATCACAATGTCGGTGCATCCCGGGGCGATCGTTGGCTTAATAGGGCCCAACGGCGCCGGCAAAACTACGGTGTTCAACATCATTAGTGGTTTCTGCAGGCCATCTGAGGGCGACATATTCCTTAACGGGGTCAACTGCACGAATCTCCAACCTCATGACATTAGTAGGCTTGGCATGGCGCGGACATTTCAGATGATCAGGCTCTTCCCAGGCCTGTCCGTAATGGAAAACGTGCTTGTCGGAATGCACACGAAGAACACGTCAACTGTGGTTGACGACATAGTCAGGACGCCAAGTCGTGCAGGTGAGGAGAGAAGGAACATATCGGAGGCCAAGCGAATCCTCGGACTCCTTGGACTGGAAGGGCAGCTAAACGAGAAATCCACAAGCCTGCCATACGGCGATCAGCGGAAAGTCGAGATCGCCAGGGCTCTAGCTAGCAACCCGCAATTGTTGCTGCTTGACGAACCGGCAGCGGGGATGAACGAGGCCGAAACGAGGGACTTGGCCGACTTCATCGTTGCTCTGCCCAAAAAAGGAATCAGCGTGCTTCTGATAGAGCATGACATGAGATTCGTGATGAAGCTATGTAGTTACATCTACGTACTTGACCACGGCGTCTTGATTGCAGAGGGCACGCCGGCAGAAGTACAGACGGATCCCAGAGTGATCGAAGCCTATATTGGCAAGGGAGCTTGAGGGCAAGTGAAAGCACTAGATATCGTGGATGTGAGCATTGGCTACGGTGAGATCAAAGCCGTGAAGGGCGTTTCTCTATACATCGAACAGGGCGAGATTGTCACCTTAGTTGGCAACAACGGCGCAGGCAAGACGACGATTATGAGAGCCGTGTCGGGCCTGATTAAGCCAAGTGCAGGCAGAATCTCGTATTGCGGGAAAGATGTTGTCCGCATGAACAATCAGGAGATTGTCAGGGCCGGCATCCAGATGGTACCCGAAGGGCGTCAGGTATTTCCGATGATGTCAGTGCTCGAGAATCTGGAAATGGGCGCGTTTACTCGTAGCAGGCAGGAGGCATGCGAGACTCTGGACATGGTGATTGGCCTGTTCCCTCGCCTTAAGGAGAGACTCCACCAGTTAGCAGGTACGCTATCCGGAGGAGAGCAGCAGATGCTTGCTATCGGCAGAGCGCTCATGGCCAGGCCGACGCTGCTCCTACTGGACGAGCCCTCCCTAGGGTTGTCGCCTATCCTGGTTGAAACCATATTCGGACTTATCAAGCAGATTAACGAGACAGGCACAACCGTGTTTCTTGTGGAACAGAATGCGAGGATGGCATTACTTGTTTCAAACCGAGGGTATGTATTGGAGACGGGGTCCATTGTGGCGTCAGGCACGTCCGAAGATCTTCTCAATAGCGAGCATGTCAAGAATGCCTATTTGGGAGTGGGCCAGGACTAGTGACGCAAGAGGCAGTCTGAATGCCAGATTAGGTGGGTCACTTGGGGAGGAGTATAGCATGGCATTGACACTCAAGCAATTCCTGGCCAGCGAGGTGAGGCCAGCCTTCGGGTGTACCGAGCCAGGGGCAGTGGCTCTTGCAGCCGCGCGGGCGCGCGAAGAACTCGGATCTCTCGAGCCGTCCAATGTTACGGTTGAGGTCAGTGACAGCATATACAAGAACGGGATGAATGTGGGAGTTCCCGGTGCTGACGGCATGAAGGGAAACGCCATAGCCGCAGCTCTGGGCGTGCTGTGCGGCAGGTCGGAGCTTGGGCTTGAGGCTCTTTCAGCAGTCTCGCTGCATCATGCCGCGACTGCGCGAGCCTGGGTTCAACAGGGACGGGTACGCGTGGCGCGGAACAGCCAGGAACTAGGGGTGTATATCCGAGCTGCGGTGCACAGCAGCGAGCATGAGGCCGCCTGTGTGATACGGAAGCTGCATTCGCACATAGCTCAGGTCACGCTAGACGGACGGACCACTTATGAGGCGGAGTCCCCCGGAGCAACTTCGGATGATCCGTCGGTCGGCCAATCAGTGTGTGACATTGTCGCCCAGATGTCATTGCCGGATGTCATCGCTTTGGCTGACAGCATGGATGCTGACGACGCCTCTTACCTTCTGCACGGCGCAGCTATATGCAGAGCTATTGCTGAGTACAGCCTGGAGCGGCCTAGCCGGGTGGGCCTCGGCATGGGTCGCGGTGTCAAAGAAATGATGGCCGATGGCACGCTTGAACAGGACTTAGGTTATCTCATCAGGCAGTACGCGTGCGCCGCCGCAGACGCCAGAATGGCCGGAGTCCCTCTCCCTGTAATGAGCAGCGCCGGCAGCGGCAACCATGGGATTACCGCGATACTCCCGGTAGCTATCCTGGGAGAGGTATCGGGCCGATCAGAACAGGAGATAGCATATGCTTTGGCCGTAAGCCATCTCGCTACGAGCTATGTGAAGAGCCGGCTTGGCCGGCTTACGTCCATATGCGGATGTGCCGTCGCCGCCGGATCGGGCGCGGCTGCGGGGATGGTTACGCTTCTGGGCGGGAGTGTGGATGAGTGCACCGTGGCAATGCAGACAGTTCTGGCAAGTACTGTCGGCATGATATGCGATGGTGCAAAGGACACGTGCAGCCTCAGGGTGGGCGTTGGCGCTACTGAGTCGTATTTCGCGGCACTGTTAGCGATGCGCGGCCAAGGGGTTACTGAAGCGGGGGGTGTTGTGGGGTCCGATCTGGCCCAGACAGTGAACAACATTGGCATAGTCAATGCTATAGGAATGAAGGACGTCGACTCAGTGACGATAGGTATTCTTGAGGCCAGAGAAGGGCAGGGCAGCGGCGCCTGCAGAGTATAGCCGCATGCCTGCGATGGCTGGCAGCAAGCGAATCACTGGGGCAAGCCGATGAAAGGATGGTAGAGCAATGAGTATCACTAACGTATCGAAGATCAATGTTGACCAGAAGATCAAAGAGGTAAGGAATGCTATTGAGCACCGGGCTACATGGATGCATCTACTGCTAGATGAGGCCGAGAAGGCCGGGGTTGACTGGGAGAAGATCGGACGCAATGCTGTACACCGCTGTGGTTGCTTCCACGGAAGAACCATGTTCACTCCAACAGACGACTTGAAGGAGTTCGCAGTCCAGTTCGCAAACGATTCTGACGTCAAGATATTCGAGATGGAGGTCAAGGAGCGTTCTGATGACAGATTCTGCGTGGAGTTCAACTACTGCCCACTGGTGGCAGCCTGGCTCAAGCAGACAACGGACGAAGACAAGATAGCTACTCTCTGCGACATCGCTATGGATGGTGACCGCGGCATTGTCGCCCAATCGCCTTCTTTCATCTTCAGGCTTGGAGACACAATAGCCAAGGGAGGCAAGGTGTGCTATCTGGAAGTGCTGAAGAAGAAGTAGTTGAAGGAGCAATGCGCATGAGACTGTACGTTGATGCGTCTCTTTGCACCGAGTGCCGCTTGTGTCAACTTGCGTGCAGCTTTGAGAAGACAGGGGCGTTCAACCCTCGACATGGTTTGCTGAGGATTGATGTACGCAAGAGCGGCCTCATCTCCGAGCCGATCGTTTGCGTACAATGCGAGAACCCACTGTGTGTCAGAGCATGCGTCGTAGGCGCGATCACAAAGGGAGACGACGGGGTGGTCGTGATTGCGCCCGATAAGTGCGTGGGCTGCGGCAGATGTGCAGAGGCTTGCCTTCACGATGTCATAGTCATGCAGGAGAAGAAGGCCCGCAAATGCGATCTGTGCAACGGTTCGCCCAAGTGCGTGGCCGCCTGTCCCACACGAGCTCTCAGAATCGTGGAGGAGGTGAGCCAGGGATGAAGGGCTACATGGGTAAGATCCTGTTTGTCGACTTGACCAGCCGAACCCATTGGGAGCGAGACCTTCCGGATTCGATGCCGGGCGCGCTTATAGGCGGTAAGGGATTCGGGATCAAACTTCTGTACGATCTGTTGCCCCCGGGCACAGATCCGCTTGACCCTGCCAACCCCCTCGTTTTCGTCTCCGGGCCCCTAACGGGCACCTCGGCTCCATCGATGCGGGGTTGCTTGGTGTCGAAAGCGCCGCTAAACGGCATGTTCGACGATTCATACTTCGGTGGTCACTTCATCCAGGAAGTGAAGTACGCGGGCTACGATGCCATCGTCGTCATCGGAAAAGCCTATAGCCCTGTGTACCTTGTCATCTCCGATGACCGGGTGGAGTTTAGGGATGCAGCACACCTGTGGGGCCTCGATACGTACGAAACGTGTAATTCTGTGAAGGCGGGACTCGGCGATGCGATGTTCAGGGTATGCTGCATTGGGCCGGCAGGCGAGAACCTGGTCAAGTTTGCCCTTGTGGACTTTGAGCCTCATCGACAGGCTGGCCGCGGCGGGTTGGGGGCAGTATTCGGATCCAAGAACCTGAAGGCTGTGGCTGTGCGAGGCGACAAGGGCATCGAGGTCGCCTATCCAGAGTCTTTTACCGAGGTAGTCTCGCAGGCCCATAAGGAACTGGCAGACTCCGGCGATACCCAGGAGTTCGCCAAATGCAGCAGCGTGAGTTTGCTTCCGTTCTCGAACGAATTCGGTTTCTTGCCGGTGAGGAATTTCCAGGACGGCTCTACTGCCCAGGCCGAGTCGATGAACGCCGCTGCGCACGAGTCGCGCGTGTGGATGAGGCATTGGGCGTGCGCGGGATGCCCAATACACTGCGGCAAAATGGGCATGATCAAGCGTGGCCCATATGCCGGGGCGATATGCGACAACGTTGAATACGAGTCCGTGGGCCTTATTGGAGGTAACCTTGCGGTAAACAGTGTGGAAGCCATGGCGTTCATAAACCAAACATGCGATAAGCTTGGTCTCGACACGATCAGCACTGGCGGCGTCGTCGGCTTTGCGATCGAGGCCTACGAACGTGGGCTCATCGATGAAGCATCCATCGGCGGGCTGCCCCTTTCGTTCGGCGACCACAAGAGCATTCTCGAGCTGATTCACCAGATCGCTCATAGGGAGGGTTTGGGAGATCTTCTGGCCGATGGAGTGGTAAAGGCCGCGGAAGGACTGGGCAACGGCACCTCTGGCTTCGCCTGCGCAATTCAAGGGCTGGAGACGCCCGCCTGGGGCCCGAGGGGTTCGGCCGGCATGGGCCTTGCGTACATCACCGGCGACCGAGGCGGATGCCACCAAAGGGGATTCCCTATCGGATACGAGACTTCAGGATCATGGCCCAAGGGCGAGATGGCGGACGGATGGCGCTTGGATGGAAAGGGCGAACTGGTGAGCTGGGAACAGAATCTCCTCGCTGCCCTGTATTCGCTGACGATCTGTGAATTCGGTAGGTCAGGGATAAGCTACGACACCTACCGGTCCATGCTGGCCGCCGCTACCGGGTTGAGCCTGAGCGAGGAGGAATTCCTTCTCGTCGGGGAGCGCATATGGAACCTCATCCGCCTGTTCAATCTGCGGGAAGGATGGACGCAGGATCAGGCCGGCGTGCCGCAGAGGTTCAAGGAAGCACTGCCTAGTGGCGTGATGAAGGGACACGCTTTCTCAGACGAGGATATCGCAGCGCTGCTGGAACAGTACAACGCCGCCCGGGGCTGGGACGATTCCGGCAGGCCTACCTCCCGCACTCTTGGCCGACTCCGTGTCGACGAGCTGATGGAGCCGCTGTTCGAAGGGAAGTGACTCCGTATGGTCGTGAACGTGAAGATACACGGGACGCTGAAAGACGCAGCCACGAACTCATGCGATCGGGTGGAGCTTGCAGAGGGCGCAACAGTGAGCGACCTGCTGGCTGCTGTCGGGCTAGGTTGCCGGACGCCGGCGCTTGTCATTGCTGACGGGAGAGCAGTCGGCCCCAGCGATTGCCTCGCTGATGGCTCGCAAGTATCGATATTCGCGCGAGTGTCGGGCGGGTAGAGCCATTTGGCAGGTGCTTGGTACGGAGGGCGCCGTTGTCAATCCGAAAGGCGGCGGCGCTCACGTTGCAGGAAAGATCGAGCAATCGAACGACATAGCTCACGTTCCGCATGTAACATATGGCAAGCAGCCATTTTGGAAATGACCAGCTAGCGACTTGTGCGCTCCTTCCGGGTAATGTGGATCCCGGAGGTGCATGATGTTGTACAAGGATGTGGAGGCGCTCTTCGGAGAGGGAGTCAAGGCTCACGATTTCAACGACGATGCCCTTGGCAGAGGCCTTGACCGACTATTCGCCGCGCGCGAACAGGGTTCTCAGCGAGGTTATCTCCTCCGGGCTAGAAGAGCATGACGTTACGGTGGGTTCGAGTCACTTCGATACGACGAGCCTGTCGGTGTATGGAGAGTATGAGAAGCAAGACTGCGAAAATGCCATCGAAGTGGTGCTTGGGTACAGCAAGGACAGGAGGCCCGACCTTAAGCAAATCCAG
>DHON01000026.1 GCA_002409965.1 Firmicutes bacterium UBA5389 | reverse complement strand
TCCATCGCCGAACTCCCAGTGCCATGCCGTGATCTCACCGTCGTCGGTCGATTCGTCAACGAACTCGACGATGCTGGTCACCATCGCGGGCGATGGCAAGAAGCTGAACGCCGCCGTTGGCGCGTCGTTGATGATAGTGAAAGGTTCGCTGATGGTTTCTGCGGTTTCGCCTGCGGGATCTGTCACGACAATCCGCACGCGGAAAGCATCCCCGCCCAGGCCGACACTGGCTGTGTTCCACATGTAGGAGCCGGTGTTGGCAAGGCCCTTGGCGATTTCGTTCCACTCTCCGCCGTCGCGTGACCAGTAGAGGTCAATCGACAACACGTCATCGGAATCATCAGGATCCTCTGCTCTCCACCTGATTGTCCGCTCTCCACTCCATACCTCGCCAGTAACAGGAACCAATACGCGGATTGAAGGAGGCACGTTGATCTTGAGAGCTACAGGTATCACCGTCTCAGGACACCGGGGGTCGTTGGAAGAGACGTGCACCTTCAGGCTATAAGAACCAGGATGCGCTTGCGAAGAACCAAACGTTATGGCAATGTCATCACTGGTTCCGGGGTGCAGGTATCCTGAATTCGCGCTCAGCCTTACCAAGGATGCCACAGGTGAAATGCGGATAGCAAGGCCGTCCTTGACGTAAGGCGCATTGTACGCTATCTCGAGGCCATCATCTCCACGCTCGTTTTCTATCCCTATGGTCGCGCTGTCCACGACTCCCGGCATGGACAAGTACTGATACAGAATGCTTCCGTCTGGTTCGAAGATCACCTGGAATGTGAAGCCCTCAGGCTCCAACATTCCTATGTCGCTGATTCGAGGCACATCCTGGAACTCCACAATGAACCGTTCGTTCTCCGTGTCGGAATAGCAGTAGATTGCTCCTGCAGCCTGAGGGTTCAGATCATCCCAGAACACGGCAAGAAGATCATTGGGAAGCTCCGTGCCTGGAATTCTGGAGTTAAGCCAGTAGCCATACAGGGAATTCTCATCAAAGGAGAGATAGCCATTCGAGCTTATCCCCACCGTTGTCCTCATTCTCCCGTAGAATGGGAATTCGAATGGGAGTTCTACTAGACGAGCATCTTCATTCCTAAGTCCAAGTCTAGTTCCGATTTCGCTGATTTCGACCCAATCGAACTCTGGTCCATCTGGATCATCACTGTCTGCCCAGATGTAGCCGAAGTGGTCGGGTCCGCCAGTACGTAACCCAGCTACTTCAGAAGATTCGTTATGAGCATTGATAGTCGGCAGCACCCTCAACGTAAATCGCAGAGGTGCATTGCCGACATTGGCGATTGTCACATTCTCCTGATGCTCCGTGCCCCACGGTACTATCTTTTGGATCGCTCCGGGCACAATAGCCATGGACGGCAGCCATTTGACCGTAACGTCGATGCCATGCGCAACCTCTATTCCTGCCTCATCCACGACGTAGAATGTAGCCTGGTATGTACCGAGTTCACTGTACACGTGAGTCGCCATGAGTCCACTTGCGGGATCTGATCCATCTCCGAAATCCCACCACGCAGCCCGTATGGGCGCCTCGCCAGCTTCCACTTCGGCCTCAAACTCCACACTTAGCGGAGGTTCGCCTACTGTGACAGAAGCTGTGCAAGCCGCAACCTTGGGACCTGCCTTGATGCGAATCAACAGGTCAACATGGATTACTGGGCTTACAGCGTCATTAGTCTCAATCGCAAGATGCCGACGAACTTCATCGCCGCCTTGCCCCAGTCCAGCTGCATTGATGGAGATTGAGAGCTCTGATGACTCTCCTGAAGCAATGGTTCCTCTTGCGGGATCAGCCACAATACCCTGTGCCACTGGCATTCCCGTATTCACTACGTATATCCGTCCGTCAGACATGCATGCGGCAAGCAAGTTGCCATCGTCATTGATGGCTATTCCTCCAGCATCGCCATTGCCCCCTCCAGGATGGCGAAACTCATGGACTATGTTTCGCGTAGTCGGATCAACTGCGTAGATCATGTCCGGCCGCGAATTGGTTGATATCCACAGCATGCCATCTGGATGCCATGCAAGGCCAATTACACTGTCGTGGAATTGCCATTGCTCAATTGCTTCTCCAGGATTGTCCCATGATGGACCCTTGATGTGGTATATGAGATTCGGATTCCACATGGATCCGGCGTAGAACGTGTCATCCACGCTGTTGTGAGCCAATCCCATCTGTGGAATACTCCACGGAACAGTCGTGATCTTCTGAACGACTCTGCCACTCTGGCTATCGAGACCGTATATTGCGTTATCCCCGTCTACATTCAGCTGCCACATAAGTCCCCGAAGCTGATCGTAGACGAGGCCCGAAGCCCAGCTGTCCTGCCACAGAGTCTGCATGATTCGACCAGTGTGCTCGCCCCACGGGGTAATCACATGGTTAGTCAATGTGCCTTCATCGCGCACCCAAATGTCACCCGACGATAGGTCGAGAGCTACCGCGAAGGGTACATATATCTCCTCAGGCAATTGAATGTAGGAGATCACATCCCCAACACCTAATGCCCCCTGCACGCTGCTCTCGCCTATTTCGCCGACCCTGGATTCGCCGTTCTTCACCCGCACCCTGAAATCAAGCGGAGCTGTTCCTTCCAGGTTTCCAATGGAGACCATCGTCGATGCCGTTCCATTGGCAGGAACCTCGACTTCAATCGTGGGTTCACTGACAGTTGCCCTCGGCTGCCGACCCACATCGATTACTAAGCCGGCGCGAGCAGTCCCGCCCAACTCGTCTGTGACTGTGAACGTGGCTGTGTACTGACGAGGGAACATAGTGGAGTAGATATGGACTGCCTGCGGAGAAGCTTCAGATGTGCCATCTCCAAACTCCCATCTGCAAGAGGCGATAGGCGCATCTGTCTCTTCAAACGCAGCGCTGAAAGCGACCGTTAGCGGAGATTCGCCAGCACACGGCTGAGCATTGACTTCCGTGATCACGGGAGGCCTTACTACCTCAACCATCACTGGAATCGCAACCATCGGATGCTCCGGGTCGTTCGTGTTGAGAACCATCCTGGCTTCGTTGAATCCAGGTTCCATACGACGAGCATCCACGGTCACCTCTATGCTGGCCTCGTTCTCCGGGGCCACTGAACCCCGCCTCGGATTCCAGCTTAGCCAACCATCTAGAGGCCCAAGTCCGGTTTCCATGAGGTACATCATTTTGTCTTCGAGAGAAGCAATCCAGAGGTTCCCATCGGCGTCGAGATCGCACCCGCCCACGCCCCAGTATGTACCGGTTGGGCATGGGAATTCATCAACGATCTCTTGAGTAGCGGGGTCAAGGTAGTAGACCATGTCAGGCTCTCCCATGCATACCACAACTAGAATCTCAGCCTCTGGATGGTACGCCATTCCTGTTATCACCACAGGAAATCTCCATCTATTCTCAAGGATCTCCCCCGGGTTATCCCAGCTCAAGCCCTTGATGTGGTAGATTCGGCTTTCATTGTACCCCGCAACGTAGAAGGTGTCGTCCTTGGGATCGTATGCGATCCCCTTTTGGTCTACGCGGTCCCATACTCCGTCGGGGTCCTTTATCCTGGCCACTTCCTTGCCCGTTGTCGGGTCTATTGCATGGATTCCGTTGCCGTGTCCCACAACATATTCCTCGTCAAGCTGCCACACATAGCGACCATCAAACACCATGCCCGCCGTGCTTCTGCCGGCGAACTTGGATCTCCACGTCTTCCCAGTGTACACTCCGTCGGAAGTCACCACGTAGTTGGTCCGCGTGCGGTAGTCACCCAGTATGAGTTCGTCTGTTCTGTAGTTCACAGCAACACCGTAGATATCTGTCATCGGATAAGGAATCCTAAACGCTTTTATGGGTTTGCCCACTTGCGTTTCTTTCATGGCCAATGGTGCATTGTCATCTTCGAGATGTGGCTCAAATCTCAGCTCCCCTTCTCCCGTGTTGGAAAAGGTGACCGTACCTGTGGCGGTTTGGCCCTGAGTAGCGGTAATCATGAGCTGATTGGGTGTCCATGCCAGGGCCGGGATGCCTTCTACGTCTACAGCGACTCTGTATGCGCTCTTGTACGCATCGTTATCAACTGCGACGAACTCCGCTACATACGCCCCGTCATTGGCGTATGTGTGTTCCGCAACCAGGCCGGTGACGGCCGGGCTCCCATCGCCGAAGATCCAGTAGCAATCGGTAATCTCGCCATCAGCATCAGTCGCTGCTGCGGTGAACTTGAAAGCGGTGTCTGCAGGCCCTCGTACAGGCGTCACACCACAGGCGCTGATAACCGGTGCGCTGTTTGGCATCGCTTCTACTCTTACTGGAATCAATGTGAGAGGTCGCCTGGCATCGTTCGTCTCAAACACCAGTTGAGCTTCGTATGTGCCGACTGGAACATCGCTGAAATCTATGCAGACATCGATTTCGGCGCTTTGGCCAGGCGCTAAGCTTCCATTGATTGGGTCGAAGGTCAGCCAATCGTGGCGCTGGATCAGTATAGCCATCTCGTCGTGGATGTAGGTCGGCGAATTATGGACGAGGCTGAAAGCATTATGGTAAATCTCCAGGCCATCTGTGCCGTCAGCATTCTCTATGCCTATAGTCGCCTCGGCCTCTTCCCTATAGCTAGAAAGATCCATGTCCAAATACTGGAATCGTATGTCCCCGTTAGGGTAGAAGATGACCTCAGCCGTGATATCTCCGGACTTCGGTATGCCGGTTGACGGTACTCGGGGCACCTGCTTGTATTCGACTATGAACCTATCGTCTACCTCGTCATGGTAGTAATACACGCCAGAGCCTCTGGGCCCCTCGGACGGTTTCAGGTCATCCCACCACATAGCAATCACATCGTTTGGCAACTGAGTGCATGGGATGCCCTCATTCATCCGATTGCCCCATCCAGCCTCTCCAAAGGTGAGATACCCGTTGGCGCTTATCCTCACCTCTGTCTTCATGTCCCCGTAGAAGGGGAATGGCCAGGGGAGTTCGACCACAATAGACTGATCATCTTTCAGTGTAGACAAGCGATTTCCAATCCCAGATATCTCCGTCCATTCAAACTCGGGTCCTCCAGGCTGATCAGAGTCTATCCAGCAATATCCAAACTGATCCGGCCCGCCGAATGAAGAGCCTTCAGCATCCATCTCGGCCTGAATCTCATCGGACTGCCCGCCGCGAATAGAGCCAATCTGGAATTCGAGCTCAGCGTCTCCTGTATTCGCTATGGTCAGCCTCTCCGTCCTACTTCTATGAGCTCGGAGCGTCTCGTTTACTTGAGGGGGATCGATATGCGCCCTCGGCAACGGACGGGCATTTATGGCAATCTCCCTGCTGGCAGACAAGCCATCATCGTCTGTGACGGTGAGAATAACCGTATACTCTCCCTCACTGACATACGTGTGAGACGGCGCAAGTGTTCCAGTAACTGGTTGGCTGTTATCTCCGAAGTCCCACACGACACTCTCCACGATGCCATCGTGGTCTTCTGCAACCGCGTCAAACTCAACAGTGAGCGGTACACTCCCTCCACTGGGGTTGGCCGTCATGTGCACGATGGCCGGTGGGATCAAGGAGTTCAGGTGGAGCACAGTATCTATCTCAACCTGCGGATGCGCCTTGTCGTTACTGGCAATCACAAGCTTCGCAAGCCAATCGCCTTGCGGCACGTGGTTCCCGCGGAACGATACGTTCACTTCGCGTGTCTGGCCAGGCTCGACAGAGCCTTCCATGGGATCAGCACTTATCCACATGGGCACATAGACCACTGTCAACTCGTCGTGCAAGTACTGCTGGTTGTAAGCAGTCTGCAGCCCATCAGTGCCATAAGCGTCTTCGATCCCGATGGTGGCCTTCTCGTGTTTCACCCCTTGCACCGAGAGGTAGTTGAGCTTCATGGTCCCCTCTGGCGTCAGGACGGCCTGAAACCAATACGACTCGGTGGAATTGCGGACAGGGACATCGTTCCATTGCACGATGAAGTATTCATCGCATCCATAGTAGTACATGCGGCCTCCCCTCTCGGGGTTTAGGTTAAGCCACATCACTGCTATGAGGTCGTTCGGCGCCTTCGAATTTGGGATATACGTGTTGCTCGACGTCTTCCCTGCTGTGCCGAAAGTGAAATAGCCTTCCGAGCTTATTCGGATGCTGGTCTTTGAATCTCCATAGAACGGGAAGTCAAACGGCAGGTCGACAACGTAATCGTCGGAGTCCTTAAGATGCAGTTCTGTGCCTACATTCGATATGTCGACCCATTCAAACTGAGGTCCATCGGGATGATCACTATCTATCCACGTGTATCCATGGCTGTCAGGGCCGCCCTGTTGTTCGTTGGCCCAACCGTCGACCTCGACGTCGATTCGATAGTGGAGACTCCCCTCGCCTGCGTTTGAAATGGAAATGGTTTTTGTCTCAGCCTCGCCCCAATTCAGTGCAGACTCCAAAACCGTTGGCTCCACACCAATGGCAGCAGGCCGAAACACATCGACGACAACCGTAGCCGCATCTTCAAGCCCGGATTTGTTCCGAACGTGGAAGGTCGCCTCAAAGACTCCCTCTTCCTCGTATATGTGGACAGCAGTCCAGTCATACACCGGCTCGGACTCGTCGCCAAACTCCCACCACACGCTCTCCATGTCCCCGTCGAAGCTATATGCGGCCGCACTGAAGTGCACCTCCAGAGGCGGCGGACCTTCGCATGGATCAGCGACTGCTGATGTAATGACCGGAGGACACATCAGGGAGAGAGCTCTGTTCGCGTTTAGGCGACCGCCTGTCAAGGTCTTCCCCTCAAGGGCGGGAATCCTGTCCACGCTGCCGAGAATCGCGTCTTTTACAGTGATCTCACCCGGAGTGTGCCCCGGAGATCCGGGATAGTAAGCCATTTCGGGGTACTTATCAATGAGCAATGCCGCTACTCCCGAGACATGAGGGGTAGCCATGGACGTTCCGTAGTAGTAAGCATATGTTTCTACTCCCGGTTCGCCAGGCGGAGGAAGCGATGTCGGCGGCACAGTAGAGAAAATGTAGCCACCTGGAGCAAACAGATCAACACTAGTCTCTCCGTAACACGTACCCCACCAACCAGGATAATCGCAGGGTTTGTCATTCTGCATACTGGCTGCGACAGAAATTACGTTTGAGCAATCGTAGCTTGAGGGATAGTGCGGCGTGACATCGTTATCCTCCCCGGAGTTGCCAGCCGCAGCTATGAAAAGTATCCCTGAAGCTTCGATAGCGTCTCTCAGCGCTTGGCTGTATCCCCCACCACCCCAGCTATTATTGGTGAGAGCAGCGCCATTATTCACCGCATACTCCAAGGCTAGAATGGAGTCCGATGCATAGCCTCCGTTTGGACCCAGGAACTTGAGTGGCATGATCTTGATCCGCCAGTTGATGCCCGTAATTCCTATGGTGTTGTTCGCCGCGGCACCTATAGTTCCCGCAACATGGGTGCCATGAGAATCAATAAGCTTACCGTACATGTCTCTCTCGTTGGGATTCCAGACTGAGTTATTCCAACCGTGGAAATTCCATCCGTGCACATCATCGACAAATCCATTGCCATCGTCGTCGATTCCGTTCCCGGGAATCTCGTTCGCGTTAGTCCAGATGCTAGATACAAGATCTGGATGGTCAATGTAGCAGCCAGTGTCAATTACCGCGATGACTATTTCGTTAGTGCCTGTGTTCAGCTCCCACGCCTCAGGCATATCAATGTCTGCGTCATCCACAGGAGCGCCCTCCATCCGAGGGTCTATGTACTCCCGCGGAAGGTTCTCGTTGTGAAGAGCCCACAGCCTTTCGAAGAATGTGTCATTTGGCATTACCGAGGCCTGATCCGGATAGCACACCGGGTCTTTCTCCACGTACGTTACGCCCGGAGCCGTCTCAAGCGTGGCCATTGCTGTGCTCAGGCTCTCGCCCTGAGGAAGTTCCACTATTCCAACCCTGAACCCGCTGGGGAACCTAGCGCTTGACTCGAAACTTGCGACTTTGCAGACCGAATACCCCAGCGACTGAACAACATCAGTCGCCGCAGCCGTAGTCATCACACTGTCGGCAAACCTGACTATCAGTCTACTCGGATGGTAAGTGTCAGGCCCCGGCTGCCATCCGCCGATGAGTTCGGCGGATATGGCCTGGGCGTTGACTCCTCCCAGGAAAGCGCATGCGACAGTCATCATAATAGCGATTGTGAACACGAGGATCAAAGCTTTCTCCCGACCATTCGGCATCTGTTCCGATCTCCCCTTTCGGCAGCGTATCTGTACTGCGAGTGTGTCGAGCCGCCGCCACAGGCACCGGCTCACGGCTATGTGCAATCCTCTCCGAGAGCGCGCGATTCCCCCCTTTCGCATGTGTGTTGCCATACTATCGTGAATCGACATACACACATCAACAGACAATGCCAAGCGGATTGCCGCACCATATTGATCCCCTTATTTCGGTACACACCCCTTTAATCCTTCCGATATTCCACTAAGTATTACGGAAATAGAATGATTATATCGAATATCCACTAGACGGTTACATGCCCAACTGTGCGAACAGCCGGGCGGGAACGTGATAGGTTTCACTTCGTTGGGGACGTTGGGCGGGTCTTTGGAGAAGGACAGTGAGGCCCTATTGGTGAGAGTATTTCCCTGATAGATCGTTTGCGGGCACAGACCGCGGCCGGACCAGGACGCGATTGCCTTTGATGCTGTGAGAACGAGAAGCTGAACCCCTGTTGAGGCTGTTTACCTGTCGGCTCTACCGCTCCACTCGCGCGCAACTTCCTCACAGACGCGGCTCATCTCGTCAAACAGGGTTGTGTGAAGCAATTCCATGGAGGCGAGACGTGAGCGGGCCGCCGGGCTCTGCCCGTCAACCAGATGCAATCCCTCGCGCGCCAGGTCGCGCAGGTCGCGTATGGAGGTGAGAGTACGCTGCACTGCGCCGAACCAAGCATCGTCCGATACTTGGTAGTAAAGCCTTCGATCGCCGGTCACGCGGACCCGCTGTACGAGCCCTGCCGTCTCGAGCAACTTGGCGCTCATGCTCACTGAGGCTCTTCCGAGCCCAAGGCCGCACGTCAGGTCGTCCACCGTCTGCGGCCCGCCCGATAGCAGCAGCCAGCCCACGATGCGCCCCGCCGACCTGGGAATCCCCATGGACTCAAAGGCCACTGCGACCTTCTCAATGAACTCCTGCGTGCTAGTCTCCATTGCTCTCCCGTTCCCCCTTCTGCAACATCCGCGATTTCCACGCTACTTCGCGCGGGGGCCCCGCCAACATCGGCAGGGACCCCGCGTGGACTTGGCCGGCTCTCTTCGTCAGAACGACATGCTGAGCGAGAGCCGATGTGAGTCCGGAAGTACCTTATGCGTCTGGTAGGCGTAGTCGACGCTGAAGCTCTGCATCGCAAATCCCGCGCCGGCA
>DHON01000081.1 GCA_002409965.1 Firmicutes bacterium UBA5389 | reverse complement strand
TCGGCGGCGCCTCGGTCCAGGCCCAGCGCTTGGCGATTTTCGACCGCGCCCGCGACTGTCCGCGAGGCGCATGGGTGCCTAAGGCTCGCGCCCTGCGGGATTAATGGCAGCCTAAACAGCCACTGTGGAGGAAATGACGCCAGGCCTTAGGAGCAACAATCTTTACACGCACCCGGCGGCGAAGGCGGCGATCACCCGTTGACAGACACCTTCATGCGTGTTAACTTGAGGTGACTGTAGGTGCCGCTGCGGCGAGCCGATGCGCCTACGGTCAGGTGGAAGACAAGTCAGATGGCAGTCGCCCTGAAGATGCGGCGAAGGCAAGCTGAACGGTATGCCACCGTGGAAGATGTCTTTTGAAGGCGTCTTGTGCGGTGGCTTTTGTTTTTGCTTAACCTGCTCTACTGAACCATGGGCGATCAGATAGAAGGGGGGAATACCGGAAATGGTTGAGGGCTCTATGGCTCCGGAAATGACGAGTGAAAACGGACGTTGCGGGGAACGCGCCCAAGAAGCATCCATAGCCGACATGATCCAGCGCTTTGAGCAAGAGTACATGGGGAGATCGTCAAAGTACATTCGAGTGTATATGGTTCATGACATAGCTGTTGTCAGAGCTCGGGGCATGCTTAGCCCTGCAGAAAGGCAGCTTGCGTCCACACACGAGGGCAGAGTCCTGATCAAGCAGCTATGGGTCAAGGAGATGGAAGGACTCAAGCCGGTGCTCAGTTACCGCTTGGAGTGTCTGATGGGTATACCTCTTTCCGGGCTGACGCTTGATATTGACCCTCGGGAGGATGAATGGATAGCCGTCATTCGCCTCAGGCCGGGGAATTCATGGGACTGATCCAGCTGTAGAAGATCGGCGGGGAGACGAGGGACTTGCACATGAAGGGGTGTCGGATATGCCTTGTTCTTCTGATACTGGGCGCATGCTCCGGGCAGGATGTGGCCGGAACAGGCCAGCGGTCGCTGGTGGTGCGTACTGCGCTCATGGAACCAGAGGCTATGGTCTATGCGCGGGCGTTTGAGAACCGCACTGGAATAAAGGTGGAGGTCGTAAGGCAGTCCACAGGGGTCATGTTGAGCTTCCTCAAGTTCGAGCGGAGCAATGCTTCCGGCACTACTATAGACGTCCTTTTCGGTGGACCTGCTGATGCCTATGTGATAGGCGCCAGAGAGGGATTGTTTGAGAAGTACCTGTCCTCGGAACGGGCGAATATCGCCCGAAAGCATATGGACAAGGATGGATGTTGGAGCGGGGTCTACTTGGGCAGTATTGGCTTTGCTGTGAATCCTAAGCGACTTGGGGAGCTTGGGCTTCCCGCCCCGGCTTGTTGGGCTGATCTCCTCTCCCCCAAGCTCCGCGGGGAGATAAGCATGGCAAACCCGGTGTCATCAGGGACAGGTTATACGGTACTGGCCACTCTTGCGCAGATGATGGGCGAGAACCGGGCGATAGAGTATCTGAAAGCCCTAGACTCAAACATCCTGGACTACACAAGAAGCGGAGCTATGCCAGGCAAGTTGGTGGGTCTCGGCCAGATAGCCGTGGGAATCCTGTTTTCCCATGATGTGCTTGCCTTCAGGCAACAGGGCTACGTCATTGATCTTGTCTTTCCGAAAGATGGCACAGGGTTCGAAATCGGCGGTATTGCTATAGTAAAAGGCACAGAAAAGTTGGATGAAGCCAGGAGATTTGTGGACTTCATGTTAAGCGCTGAGGGCCAGAGTCTATATGCGGCCATGGGCGAGTTCCGGCTGCCCACGAACAGGTTGGCTGCCATACCCGTGGGCGCAGTCCCGTTCAGCAAGATAAACGTTATCGAATACGATGTGACGTGGGCTGCTGTTCACAAGGATGACTTGCTGGAACAGTGGGTATCCGCCACGGGCGCCGCAGGAGGTGAATGAGGTGAATGAGGTGAACCGCCGTTTCAGGTTCCCCATATACTTTAAGATAAGCAGCGCGATTTTCCTGGTCATCCTGGTGGTCGTGGCCGGCATGTCTTGTGTCACTCTGAAACGAACAGCCCATGAGTATAAGCAACAGGTAAGCGAAACCGGCAGCCTCATAGCGGGAATGATAGCCGACTACAGCATTGAACCTGTAATCATGGACAACTACTCATCTCTCAGACCTGTCCTTACCGACATCTTGGCTTCAAATGAGGATGTCGTCTTCATTGAAGTTCTGGATGAGAAAGGCGTGCCGAGGGTAGACGCGGTTTGGCAAGGCAGCGACCGCACAAGAGAATCTCCTGATGGCATTACGGGCAAGGCCGTTGAGGTCACGTCCCCGATAGTCGCTTACTCGCGAACTTGGGGGCAGGTGCGGGTGGTATGCTCCCTCAACAGGTTTCACCAGGCGGTAGCTTCAGCGCGCCTGTCTGTTATGGGCATAGCCGTAGTTTCGTGTGGTCTGGGCCTTCTCATGGCAAGTCTGTTGTCGAGGGCAATACTCACTCCTATCAGGAATCTTGTAGACCATGCCCACCTCCTTTCCAAAGGGGATCTGGACACGCCCATCAATGTACAAAGCTCGGATGAAATCGGGTTTCTTGCGATCACCCTGGAAGGGATGCGAGTCGGTCTCAGACAGTTTCTAAGCAGTGTAGCCCGGCGCGCTATGAGCTTCGAAGGAGACTTGCATCTCTTTGGGTTTCCCGCCGTTCTCTGTCTGGCCAGAACCGGGGGACGCACAGGCGGGTTAGTGCTTGAGAAATCTGGAGAGGTCGGGGTTGCATACTTTCAAGACGGTGAAGTTGTCGATGCTGCATTCCAGGACAAGAGCGGGAAGAACGCGCTATACGAGTTTTTCAAGTGGCGTGAAGGTGTGTTTAAGTTCAGCCCGGGCCTAGTTCCCACGAGAACCACCATCGATCTGGACTGGCCCGCATTGATACTGGAAGGCGCTCGTCAAGTGAACGACATGGTCGTCTTCACACACGTAATTCACAGCCCTGACCTAATACCGCTCTCGCCAAGACGGAACGACAGGACCGGAGACTTGCTTGATCCCAACGATGCCCTGGAACACCTTTTGGATGACGAAGAGAAGAAGGTGCTTTCCTATGTAGACGGGGTGCGGAGCATACGCGAAATCAGCAGGCTGGAGAGTAGGGATGTCTATGAGATCTATCCGCACATTTACCGGCTTGTAGCAGTGGGTTTAGTGCAAGTCGATGAGTATGAGTCTTCTCAAGGCCATAGCAAGGACTTGGACTTAGGCGGGGATGGGCCGGCAAGACATGCCGTTGATTCCGGTAAGGTCATTCAGTTTCCCATGGATCGCGTTGGAAACATCGGGAGGTGAGGCCTGAGCGCAGCCGAGACATCGGGATGGTTCCGGATAACGTGGGTAAGGGGATACGATGATCAAGACTCTATTATGGGAGGTATGATCTCAGATGAAACGGTGGAAATCACTACTTATCTTTGTGATTGCAGGTGCGCTTTTGCTGTTCTTGACGGTGCCTTCGTTCGCGGCCAAGGACAGGATTCTCGCCTACACTACCCTTGACGAACCGTTGGCAAGGGCAGTCTTCGAAGCATACGAAAAGGACACCGGCGTCAAGGTGGAGTGGGTTCGTCTGTCCACCGGAGAAGCGGTAGCCAGGATGGAAGCTGAGAAGAAGAACGCGCAGGTCGACATATGGTTCGGCGGCGTGGGGCTTGGCCATATTGAGGCGAAGAACAAGGGACTTACCACGCCTTACGTGTCGCCTAACGCCAAGAACATCCCCGACAAGTTCAAGGACAAAGACGGATACTGGACAGGAATATACGCAGGCGCTCTGTGTTTTGTCTCCAATGTCAACCGGCTGAAGGAACTCGGCGTGGAAGCCCCCACATCATGGGCGGATGCGTTGAAACCGGAGTTTAGGGGACACATACAGATGGCCAACCCAGCCTCGTCCGGCACGGCCTACAACGTGATAGCCACCGTTGTGCAGCTGTGGGGAGAAGAGAAAGGCTTTGAGTACATGAGGGAGCTTCACAAGAATATCTCCCAATACACGAAGTCAGGTTCGGCCCCGGGCAAGAACGCTGCCATCGGCGAGATCCCGGTAGGCATAGGCTATGCCCATGACCAGGTCAAGCTGATAAGCCAGGGATATCCCCTTGTGGTTACCTTCCCATCGGAGGGAACAGGCTTTGAGGTCGCCTCAATATCGCTGGTAAAGGGCGGGCCCAATCCGGAGCTTGCCAAGAAGCTTGTCGACTGGGCTCTGACTGAGCGGGCGGCGAAGCTGTATGCAAACGAATGCGTTGTGCCTTTCATGGATGTCCCTCTTAAGAAGGGGGCCATTCCTATTTCGCAGGTGAATACGATAGACCAGGACGATGTGTGGGCTGCTGACAATTCTGAGCGACTGATAGACCGCTGGCAGAACGAAATATACCGCAGGTAGCAACCGGCAATCGACCCAACCAGGGGCGATGCGATGATCGCCGCTGCGGGCTCATACAGGGAAGGGCGCATGTCTCTTCCCTGTAGCCCTAGGTCTTGATGTGTTGAGTGATTCTTGCGAAAGGAGTGGCCTGATCGCTCCGCGCTCGGGGGATCGTACAAGGCCGGCGACTTATGAAGGAGAGTAAGCCAAAGACGTCCACTAAGTGGATTGAAGCCAAACATCAACTGGCGATGGTGTTTCGGAATCCGATATTGCTGGCGACCATATTGGCAGTTTCCGCGCTGCTGGTTGCGTTCGTAATATATCCGATAATCAAAGTTGTCCTGGTCAGCCTCAAGCCCAAAGGGGAATGGAGCCTGGATACTTACAGGTATCTTCTGTCTCAGTGGTGGCTCAGGCAGACGCTTCGCAACAGTATTCTACTTGGGGTTATCGTAGCGACTCTCGGAACCATAGTGGGTTTCACTTTCGCCTATGCTCTCAATCGCGGAGATATACCGCGGAAGAGGTTCTTCCGCCTCATGGCGCAGCTTCCGATAATATCGCCGCCGTTCATGTTCTGCCTGTCTGTCATTCTTCTGCTCGGACGGAACGGGATAATAACGAGACAATTGCTTGGATTGAAGAGCTTCGACATATACGGCTTGAAAGGGCTCGTTCTCGTCCAAACGATGGGTATGTTCCCTGTGGCGTTTATGGTTCTCGACGGTGTACTGCAGGCGATAAACCCCGATCTTGAGGAAGGCGCCTTGAACCTCGGCGCATCAAAGGCCAAAGTTTTCTGGACTGTCACAGTGCCTTTGTGCACTCCGGGAATTGCCAGCAGCTGGCTTCTGGTTTTCGTGACGTCTCTCGCGGACTTTGCGAATCCTATGGTGATTTCGGGCAAGTTCGACGTCCTGTCGGTCCAGGCGTATTTTCAGTTCACGGGTATGTATAACATGCCCAGGGGATCCGCCGTTGCGATTCTCCTGTTGATCCCGGCCATGTTGGCGTTCACGATTGAGCGCTATTGGGTGAGCAGAAGATCGTATGTCACCGTAACGGGAAAGCCTACTACCTACAGAATCATAGGGCCTTCAAAGGCCGCAAAGCGCGTCCTGACGATTGTCTGCTCAGTGATATCCGGTGTCATACTGCTGTTCTACGTAACCGTTGTTGCCGGTGCCTTCGTGAGGCTTTGGGGCGTCGACTGGACCCTTACTCTGGATCATTTCAGATATGCTTGGGATGTAGGTAGAGACAGCATAAGATCCACTCTGGTTCTTTCCGCGTGGGCAACTCCCATAACCGGACTGCTCGGCATGGTAATCGCTTTTCTTCTTGTAAGGACGAAGTTTCCCGGCAAGGGCGTTCTGGGCTTTACGTCCATGCTCGCCTTCGCCGTTCCCGGGACTGTAGTGGGCATAGGCTATATTCTGGCCTTCAACCAGCCTCCGCTGCTCCTGACAGGAACAGCCGCGATCATCGTGCTTTGCTTCGTATTCAGGGAGATGCCTGTGGCCATAGAAGCCGGGGTCGCATCCTTAATCCAGATAGACCCGTCCATTGAGGAGGCTTCGACGAATCTGGGGGCGGATACGGCCTACACGTTCCGTCGTATTACCATGCCTTTGGTGAGGCCTGCGTTGATCGCGGGTCTGTCATATTCCTTCGTGCGGAGCATGACTGCGGTGAGCGCTGTCATTTTCCTGGTATCTGCAAGGTGGAACCACCTTACATCGCTAATCTACGCCCAGACAGAGATAATGCGTCTTGGAGCTGCGAGTGTGCTATCGCTATTCCTCATAATCATAGTGATTGTCATATTCGGACTGATGCGCGCCTTCCTTGGCGAGCCAGTGACGCGCATAAGGGTCGGGAGTTAGGGGGAGTTGTGCCATTATGCCAATCGAGCATGCCAGTGTGGTTTTGGAGAGGCTAGTCAAGGTGTTCACAGGCGGCGGACGGGATGTTATTGCTGTCAATGATGTATCCTTGTACATAGAGCCTGGCGAGTTGGTGACATTGCTTGGGCCGTCAGGTTGCGGCAAAACGACTGCCCTTCGCATGGTGGCCGGGTTCGAGATGCCCACATCAGGCAAGGTGCTCATCGGAGACAGGGATGTAACGAATACTCCTCCGAACTCAAGGAACACGGCAATGGTGTTTCAAAGCTATGCGTTGTTCCCCCACATGACGGTAAGGGAGAACATAGGTTACGGTTTGCGCTTCAGAAACATAGCTAAGCCCGATGCCGAGCAGAAGGTTGAGCACATCATGGAACTCGTGGGACTCAGCGGATTCGGGGACAGATCTCCGAATCAGCTGTCAGGCGGTCAACAACAAAGAGTGGCCCTTGCCCGCGCTCTGGTGGTCGAGCCGAGAGTGCTCCTGTTTGATGAGCCGTTGTCCAACCTTGACGCCAAATTGAGAGAGCAAATGAGAGGGGAAATCCGCCGAATCCAGAAGAATCTGTCCATTACCGCTGTCTACGTGACCCATGACCAGAACGAAGCGATGAGCATCTCCGACAGGGTCGTAGTCATGCGGGAAGGGCAGATTGAACAGGTGGGCACGCCTGAGGAGATATACGCCAAGCCGGCGACTCGTTTCGTTGCGGATTTTGTGGGAAAGGTGAATTTCGTCCCCGTCATGATCGGAGAATCAAGGGGAGAAGACACAAGTGTCGAGCTGTTCGGCCGGCAGATGACAATCCCCAGGGTTCCCTATGGAGCAGGCGAAACCCACCTGGCTGCGGTGCGGCCTGAAGAGTTGCAGATCGTTCCGGCGGACATCGGATTCGTGTGCGGCGAGGTCGCCTTCCGCACTTACCTGGGTTCGGTAGTTGAATACGACTTGTCGCTGGTCGATGGGTCGACCTTGATGGCCGTGGAATACAATCCAAAGGCCAGGCCGCCTCTTGAAGTAGGAGATGTAGCCGGCATTTCCTTTGATCTTGGCAAACTGCACCTTCTGAGATGATGTATTGGCATACCATTCGTCCTCCCTGGAGCCCTTGCCCCAATCGGTAATAGAAGGAATCCGACATTGGAAAGAGAACTTCCGCAGGGGAGGCAGCGGCAGGTGATGAGGACTAAAGGACAGATAGAAGCTGAGATCAGCCAGGCTATCCTGAAGTTTGAGAAAGAGCATATCGGGCGCGGGCCTGAGGAGATCAGGGCCTTCGTTGTCGCCGACATGATAGTGGTCAGGGAACGGGGAGTCCTAACTCCTGCGGAGATCCACTTGGCCGCTACATCCGATGGGAAAGAGCTCATAAAGCAGTTTCGCGCCTGCCTGGTGGAAAACTCCCGTATGCTGCTGAATTCGATGATAAGGGAAATAACAGGCAGAGAAACCGTTGCCCTTCATTCTGATGTGTGTACAAGCTCAGGTGAGCGTGTGCTTGTGTTCTGCCTCGATGATAATGTAGAAGTTTTGCCTGAACGGGGCAAGAAGTAGTTGCGTGACAGGACGCGGTCGTCTGTACTCGTTGTTCGCTCTACAGAACTGCTTTGATGCGTGATCCGCCAGTTTGCCGCCGCTGGCATTGCGCCTGGTACCCCCTATGGCTATGATCCCAGGCTCCAGCTATTGGCCATGCCAATGCGCGCATTGACCTCTTCTCTCACGCCCCCGCTCTGTTCCTCGCATATCGCGGCAGCAGGACTTCGACGGATCCCAGAGGCATCCCGTACTGGCAGACAGGCTGACGGCCCCGTTGACATCCTCCACTACCTCGACGCCAGTCTCACAGGCGGCGTGAAGGAGTCCACGATCGAGTCGGTGTGAGGCAGGCGTTCGATATTCTCCTGAAGGAGACAGCGCTCCGAATGCAGAAGATTCTGCTCGAAGGACTGGGAGTGTACGGTGCCGCTAGCAGAACACTTGCCGTGCTGCTGAAAGGAGCCTGTTCTGTATGGAGAGACTTGATCTGCGCAAGCAGCTCAGACACCTGTACCAACCGTCTGCCAAGAAGATGCAAGTCGTGGATGTGCCCGAGCTCAGGTTCGCCATGGTTGACGGCGCCCTCGAGCCTGAGTGCGCGCCTGGAAGCTCGCTCGCTTTCCAGCAGGCCATAGAGGCGCTCTACGGCATCTCCTTTACCCTCAAGTTCGCCTCGAAACAGCGGAGTGAAGCTCCTATCGACTACACAGTGATGCCTCTGGAGGCGTTGTGGTGGGTTGAGGACGGCGAGTTCGACATATCGCAGCCTGGCAACTGGAGCTGGACAGCGATGATAATGCAGCCTGACCACATCACGGGCTCTATGTTCGAGGAGGCGCTGGACAGACTTCGCAAGAAACGGCCAAAACCTGTTCTCGATAGGCTACGCTTCGGGGTCTTCCACGAAGCGCTGTGCATGCAGACAGTGCATATCGGCCCATACAGCGAGGAACCAGCCACTTTGGCCAGGATGGAGGAATTCGCGCGAGAGAACGGCTGCATTCTCCGCGGCAAGCACCACGAGATATACCTCGGTGATCCGAGGCGCTCGGCTCCGGAGAAGCTCAGGACCATATTGCGTCATCCGATTCAGGCTGACCGATAGCAGGAAGGAAGGGTTGACAATGCTTGAGTTGCCCGAAGCCGTAGTCATCGCTGAGCAAGTGGGCACTGTCCTCAGGGGCAAGCGGATCGAGAGCGTCACCGCAAATCGGTCGCCGCATAAGTTCGCATGGTTCTATGGCGATCCAGGCGGCTATAACAGCCTGCTCAGGGGAAATGCCATTGAGGGTGCCGTGCCTTGCGGCGGCATGGTGGAGATATGGGCCGGTCCCGCGTGTATTCTTCTCGGGGACGGCGTCAGTCTGCGCTACTTCCCCGCCGGGGAGAGGCTGCCGTCGAAGCACCAGCTCCTCATCGAGTTCGATGACTCGTCTTCACTCGTCGGTTCTGTGCAGATGTACGGAGGATTGTGGGCCTTTCCCGCCGGAGAATTCGATAATCAGTACTATCTAGTAGCCAAGCAGAAGCCCTCGCCGCTGACTGACGAGTTTGACTACGCCTATATCGGATCCTTACTGGAAGGCGAAAAGCTCGAATCCCTGTCCGCAAAGGCATTTCTCGCGACCAGACAGCGAATACCGGGCCTCGGCAACGGGGTCCTACAGGACATCCTGTGGACTGCCAGGATTCACCCCAGGCGAAAAGTGGCGACTCTATCCGATGAGGAGCTGCGCATCCTGTTCCGGTCGGTGAAATCCGTACTTCATGATATGGCAGCACGAGGGGGCAGGGACACTGAGCGCGACCTGTATGGCCGTCCCGGAGGTTACGAGACAGTGCTAAGCAAGAACACGGTGGACAAGCCATGCCCAGTGTGCGGGACTACCATAAGGAAGGCAGCGTACTTGGGCGGCAGCATATACTACTGCGAAGGGTGCCAGAGCTTGTAGTTACCAGACGCCGAGACGACGCCTGCGATGGTGAGACGCCGGTCGGTCCCTGCAATATGCCGCCGGTATCAAATGCGACTTGATGCCATGCCGCATGGTAGGCGGAGACCCCATGCTATGGGTGCTCTGATTCGATGCCGAGCTGCTCACTTACCGTGGCAAGACGCCGAGTGCTTCCTCTGCGACATCTGACGGTATTCTCCAGCGATGCACCGCTACCCAAAGGGCATTTGCGACTTCGCACCAGAAGATGGGAGGCACCAGCAGCGTCGTGCCAGGCTGATGCACTGCTCTGTTGCGCAGTTCAATGACACGCTGGTCGTCCTCGCCCGGAAGCACCCACGATGGCGCTACCGATGCATCAACTACCACTGATTCCATCAGGTGCAGCGCCCTTCCTCCCTCATGGCCCTGATTTCGTTGGTCGAGAACTCCACGCCGATCTGGCTGCGTATGGAGTCCATCCTTGCTGCAACGGCCATGCGATCGGGATTCTTCAGCGTCAGGCGCGCCGCGCGCAACATGAATTCCGACGCTGAACGCGTGCGTCCGGTGCCTGCCACTCACTCCCTTCAACGACAGTCCTGATGAGGCAAGTCGTTCTCCTTGACTCCCTTGACTAGCCAAGGGCCTAGGGCTATGATGCGTATAGTGGACTAGACTACTAGACAGCTTCAGACCATCTACTTTGGGGAGCTAGACGGCCCATCCACTAGCGAATTCATCATGTAAGTGACGGAGGTATAGGTGTGAGCACGGGAACCCGAGGACTGTTTCATCTAGGCGAGGTCTTCATCAATGTAGAGGTTGCCTGTCGCGAGGCCTCGGAGGAGGAGCCGTTCGCGCGATCCCACGTTGAGTTCTTGAGTCGGAGGTTCGTACCATGACGGGCCCTGCATCGTCCCTCTATGCATTGGTGTTCAACGTGGCAGTGAGCACGTTCTTTGTCATCGTTCCGTGCGAAATCCTGCGGCTTGGGGCGGGCAGCCTCGAAGTAGGGCTGTCGGCCGCGCTACACTCGATCTCATACATAGTATTCACCGTGATCAATGGCAGGTTAGCAGTGCAACGTCCAACTCAACTCGCGCTGGTGCGCTTGTCCTGCGTTGCCCTGGCTCTGTTATATGCAATCTGCGCAGTCATTCGGTCGGTGCCGCAGTTCCTGGTTGTATCGGCGCTCAATGGTTGCTTGATGGGCACGTACTGGCCCAACTTCTGGGCAACCCACGAGGATGAGAGCCAGCACGACCTATGGACCGGATTGTGCAGCAGTTTCATCTGGCTCAACGTCGGCCTGATGTTAGGTCCTACGGTGGCGGGTCTTGTCTACGGACGCTCGGGGGCGCTCAGCTTCCTGCTTGGAACCGGGTTGTTAATCGTGCTGCAGCTAGTGATGGGCAGACTGCCCCGGGAGGCGGGCGAGGCGATTGCGGAGACTGATGAACTCCCCGAAGCAGACTGCGAGACCGCAAGATTGAGGACCTCTGGGACTGTGTGGGTTCCCGTAATAGGTGCCTTCACTGGAGCCTTCATAGTCGGTTTCGTGGACGGTAGCCTTCGCGCGGCGGGGCCGGTCATGGTATCCCAGAGTAACCTTCCCTCATCGTACTGGGGAGCGCTATTGGCCATCAAGGCAATGGCTCAAGTTGTCTCACTGTTGTTGCTAAGACGCGCCAGATCCGCTTGGGTTGCCGTTGACGATGGCCGGAGGGCCTTTCTTGTGGGCGCTGTGACCATTCTACTCGGTAGCGCGCTGTTTGCCTTCGGATCTGCTTTCTGGATACGCTCCGCAGCCGTTGCGTTCATGGGACTGGGATATGGACTGGTCAATTTCGCGGCCATTTACCTCAGTATCCTATGGACGCAGGTGGCAGGGAGGAACCTCAGTGGTTACGCAGAGGGCGTTCTTGGGGCGGGGATACTGTCAGGATCTCTCCTGGGCGGGGTTCTCGTGGGCAGGTCGGTTCAATCTCAGTTCTTGGTGGCCTGTGTGCTGGAGATCGCTTTTGTGTGTCTGTTGTTGTGGTTGCGAAAAGCCTGCACAGTCTATCAAAGCAATACCAGAAGACCTGGGCCCTAGCGGTTCTGGCGAGGCGACCACACTGAAAGTGGTAGCCGGACTGGAAATGCCGACTGCGGGGAAGATACGGGTAAAGGGAGAGAACATAGCGTCCCTGTGCCGGCGGTGAATTAGGTGGTTGGGTGCATTGACGCTCTGTTTGGCGGCAGTGCCAATGAATAGGCACAACAACCGGATCTAGTGGTATGATTGGGATGATCGCGTGGCACATGTGGGAGTCAACACCATGTTGAGGACTTGGTCTTTACGGAACGCGGACGAGGAGAAGAAGAGAGCGCGTGGATGATGACGCGGGCTGACCGCAGCGCGGCTATCGCCCGTTCGGTCCGGACCCTTCGGTATCTGGCCGATGAGTGTGAGTGACCCCAACATGTTCGCCGCTCTGGGACTGAGATTCCTCTGTGTGAGAGCATGATCGCTTCTAGCCATCGCGAGAGGAGTGAGATGCCAACTGATCGACAAGAATAGTCCGGTCCCCATCTACTATCAGATTAGGGAGGCACTAGAGGATCGAATAGTAGCCGGAGAATATCCGCCCGGTAGCCCCATTCCTTCCGAGCGCGAGTTGAGCGAGGGGTTTCAGGTGAGTCGAATGACGGTTCGGCAGGCCACGAGGATGCTCGTAAGCGAGGGATTGTGTTACCGAAAGCGCGGCATGGGCATATACGTTGCGGAAAAGAAGATCCCACCCGAGACTCAGGTGTTTATGGGGTTCACCGATATGGTGAAGCTACGCGGACTGACTCCATCATCGAAGGTGCTGGAGTGCAGGTGGATCCAGGCAGACGATAACCTGGCAGGCATGCTGGAACTGGAAGCCGGGGCTCGGGTTGCCTACATCAAGAGGATCAGATTTGCATCGGGCGAACCCATGGGCATCGAAACCAGCCATGTCCCTGAGGCCTGCCACCCTAGGTTGCTGGACCACGATTTCGAGATAGAGTCTCTGTACCGGGTAATGGAGCAGTTCGGAGTTCATCTCTCGCACGCGAGGGACACTCTGTACCCGAGCTTCCTCGACAAGGAAGAGGCGCAGATACTTGGACTCAAACCCAGGACTCTCGCCATCAGGCGCAGGCGGATCGCCTATGTCGCCGGCTGGACTCCGGTGGAGATGACCCTGTCGGTGTATCATCCCAACGAGTTTACATTCGAGTTCGATCTGCGGTACAAGGGCTGATGAGCTGGCACTTGCTACACTGCTCAATCCACTTGCCTGTACACGTGCCATTCGCGCCGTCCGCTGCCTCTGTCCAGGTATATCTCGTATGTGTGTCCATCGCTGCACAGGATCCTGTAGTAGTTGCGATGGCGCCTGGTCCTCCACGTCCTGGCGATTGGGTGGGCGCCGCCGAATCCGAAGTCCTGCCATTCGGCCACGATCTTCACTACCTGCATTTCTGTATCGTTCCATGCGAACGCTGTGGGCGTGGTTGATCCCGCGGAGCATTCAACTTCGGCGGGCTTTCCTATGAATCGAGGCATCTGTTTCACTCCATTGCACAGGCGTGCTTCTCCGACCGCCGGGCCCTAATGAGCTTATTCGCGAACTGAATCGTATTCCCTTCGCGCGCGGATTGACCTTCTCGCCGCGGGTGCGGGATTCTGCTGGTCTCGCAAGACCTTATGTCTGTACATGATATTTCATGAGTCAAGAAGGAATCGAGCAAGAAATGTCGAAACAGGAATTATGTCCGGACATGCGGCTTATCAAGTCCAGACAAATGCGGCCTCACGAAAGGAGCTGACGCGTTCATGTACCTACACAAGTTCGCGGACAAGATGCAGAAGAGTACGATGATGCTTGTCCTGGCGTGCGTGCTGTCGATGTGCCTGTGCCCCATGACGAACACCGTTCTTGGGGCTTCTGGCAGGGCCGGCGCTTCCGAGGTCGTCGTCGCGCAGGGAGCGGATGCAGTGACGCTCGATCCGCAGAAACAGTCGGATACCGACACGGGCAACGTGTGCAATAGCATCTATGACCCGTTGCTTCTACGCGATCAAGACATGTCCATCAAGCCAGCCTTGGCGACTGACTGGAAGAGGACCAGCACTACTGAGTGGGTGTTGAACCTTCGCCAAGACGTGAAGTTCCACAATGGCGAGCCTTTTAACGCCGACGCCGTCAAGTTCACATTCGATCGGGTCAAGGATCCGGCGACTCGGGCGCTTATAGCTCCGCTCTTTTCGACGATTCTGAAATGCGAGGTCGTGGGGCCCTATACAGTACGATTCGTTACGGACGGGCTGGACCCGGTCTTCCTGGGACGCCTGACCAACTTGCTCATTGTGCCCCCGAAGTACATCAAGGAAAAGGGCGACGACTACTTCGCACGACATCCGGTCGGAACAGGTCCATACCTGTTTGTGCAGTGGGTTCGGGACGACAGGGTGGTAGTAGAAGCGAACGATCAGTATTTCCGCGGCAGACCCGCAGTTGACCGCATTGTCTGGAAGGCTGTGCCCGAGATGGCAACCAGGATAGCCGGCCTGCAGACGGGCGAAATCGACATTGTGCAGTCGATCCCGTCTGACCAGATAGGGGCGCTCAAGACCTCGCGAAGCGTGAAGGTTGTGACATCGCCCTGCGCGCAGATCCAGATGCTCAACTTCAACACCTTCGTTGCGCCCGCGGACAACAAATACTTCCGACTGGCTGTGGCGCACGCCATCGATCCCAGGCCTATCGTTGACGGCCTGTTGGGCGGCTACGCAAGCGTTCTGAGCATACCGATTGCAGACGTCATTCCCAATGCTCCAAAGAGTGTCAAGCGTCTGCCGTACGATCCGGCCAAGGCCAAGGAGTACCTGGCCAAGGCGGGTTACCCTTCCGGCCTATCGGTCGAGATGAACTGCCAGAACGGCAAGTATCCCATGGACAAGGAGATCGCTCAGATTCTGGCGCAGCAGCTGAGCCAGGTGGGCATCAAAGTGACTCTGATGCCGCTTGAGTTTGGTCAGTTCCAGACCCAGATGAGAGCGAGGAAGATCGCGCCCCTCTATACTACGGGTGGTAACAACGTCCTTTTGGACACCGACCCTCAGTTCAACGCGTTCTACGGTAGCAATGGAGCGCTGTCGACCTACTCCAACAACGCTCTTGACGACCTCATTGACATGGGAAGGACAAGCACTGAAACCAAGGATAGAGTGGCCGTCTACGAGAAGGCGTTCGCCTTGTTGCGCGACGATGCCGGAGGCATCGGGATCATCCAATACACGCTGATCTCCGCAAGCAGTACCAAAGTGAGTTGGGCCCCACGCCCTGACGGGCGCATCAGGGCCTATGACATAGGCCTCAGAAAGTAGTAGGCATTGAGTTGGCGGTAGCGAGCCGGCAGCGTGGCAGGGAGGGTCATCGAGTGTTCAGATACATAGCAAAGCGCATTCTATTTGCTGCACTCACAATTCTGGGAGTAGTAACGATTGTGTTTATCCTGCAGCGAACAACCGGTGACCCCATTGCCACCTTGCTTCCGCCTGACGTTCCACTCGAAGAGCAGGCGAAGCTGCGGACCGCGCTCGGCCTCGATCAGCCGATCCACGTGCAGTACGGCAAGTTTCTTGCCGGCCTGGTCAGGGGCGACCTTGGATACTCTTATCGGCAGGGCGCCCCTGCCCTGGGCTTGGTACTAGAACGCGTGCCATCCACGTTCAAACTCGCATCTGCAGGAATGCTCGTTGCAATGGCCATTGGAATGCCCGCAGGCGTGCTGGCTGCAGTGTATCGTGGTACTGTCGGCGATCGTATCGTTATGTCACTGGCTCTGGTTGGGCAGGCAATGCCGGTCTACTGGACCGGTATCCTGCTCATCCTAGTATTCTCGGTGAGGTTGCGCTGGCTTCCGGCCATAAGCAACGGGGGATTCGTGTCAATGATCATGCCGGCGCTAGCTGTGGGGGCGTACTCAGCGGCCCGGATAGCGCGCATGACGCGCTCGAGTATGCTGGAAGTACTCCGAATGGACTACGTGAGAACCGCCCGCAGCAAGGGTTTGCGCAACAGTGCGGTGATAACAGAACACGCTCTCCGGAACGCGCTGATTCCCATCGTGACAGTGCTGGGCATGGAATTCGGGAGCCTCATGGGAGGATCGGTGATTGTGGAAAGCGTGTTCGCATGGCCCGGAGTGGGACGATTGGCGGTGAACGCGATCATGGGCCGCGATTACCCGGTGGTCCAGGCAGTGGTTGTAGTGGTGTCAGCCATATTCGTGCTGATAAACTTGGGAGTTGATCTGACATATGGTCTCTTGGATCCGCGCATTAGTATCGCGAACACCACAAGGCGCTGACGCTGAGGGAGCGCCGCAGCGTCGGGATCTGAGCGGCGCTATCGGAGGCGCGATAGTAGTAGTCGTGGCTCTCTTGGCGGTGTTCGCTTCCCTCATAGCGCCGCACGATCCGAATGCCCAGGACCTCCTAGGACGGCTGAAACCGCCGGGGTGGCAGTCACCGTACAGCGGGGCTCGATTCCTTGTCGGAACCGACCATCTCGGCCGCGATGTGCTTAGTCGCATCATATACGGTTCTCGAGTGTCGCTTCTTGTGGGCATTGTGAGTGTAGCGATAACAGCAGCATTCGGCACGATCCTTGGCCTGGTGGCAGGTTACTATCGCGGCTTCGTCGAGACCGTGATCATGAGATGTGTGGACCTGGTAATGAGCTTGCCGTTCATGCTTCTGGCCTTGGCGGTGATCGGCATAACCGGCCCCGGGATCCAGAACCTCATTTTGGTTGTCGCGCTTACGAGGTGGGCCCGATATACTCGGGTCATTTACGGGCAAACGCTGAGCTATGCAGAGAAGGAGTTCGTTGAGGCCGCACAGGCCCTGGGCAGTTCCAACGCGCGGGTTCTGTTCCATCACATGCTGCCTAACCTGTTGCCCAGCGCGGTAGTCCTGGCCACTCTGGACCTGGGGTTTGTCATCATTTTGGAGTCGGGCCTGAGCTTTTTGGGACTGGGCGTACCGCCCACAGTTTCCACATGGGGCACGATGCTGGCCGATGGTCGCTCTTATCTGAACAATGCGTGGTGGATGGGAACATTCCCGGGTCTGGCGATAATGATTACGGTCCTTGGTTTCAACCTGTTGGGCGACTGGACACGCGATCGGATGGACCCCACGCTGAGAGTCTAGAGCTGGCCGGCAGGTGTGTCGGCCTGAAGGAGATGGGGGGATTCCACTGTGAGTGGAGATCTGTTCTCGTTAGCTCCACTGTCTAAGGAGTCGAGGCTTCCACTTCACCATCAGCTCGCAGATCAACTGCGCGAAGCGGTGCGCCAGGGCGTGTTCGCCGCCGATGAACCAATACCCAGAGAACTCGATATCGCTAAGTCGCTCGGAGTCAGTCGCGGCGTAGTGCGACAGGCCATTCTCCAACTGGTTCAGGAGGGTTACTTGCGCAGGATACCCGGGCGAGGGACCTTTGCACAGAATGCGCCGCTGGAATACGACTTGCTCGGCTTCTATAACTTCAAGAAGGAAGTCGAGCGGCAAAACCATACTCTCGGAGTGCGGCTAGTGGCGTTTGAGACCCTTCCGTTGGACCCCCTGAACGAGGCGCTCTTCGGTGTAGAACGCGACGACAAGATAGTGGGAATTTGGCGCACACTGCTTGTCGGAGGAAACCCGGTTCTCGTTGAGAGAACCACGGTTCCAGCATCCAGAGTGCCGGACCTGAAAGAGGAGGATGTCCGCGAAGGTGGGTTCTTGGATCTGCTTACCCGGCGCGGCCTCCAGTTGGCGCGCGCCCGCCGGTACATGGAACCGCGGTTGGCCGATGCGTTTGAAAGCCAGGAACTGGAGGTGCGCCCGGGGACGCCTGTCCTTGTTGTCGACAGGTACACGTATGGGCCAGGCGAGGGTCCAGTGGTGGTGCGGTGCGTATGGACCGTTCGGGGTGATCGCTGCCGGCACTATATCAACACAGAGACAAGCATATGATCATGATCCGGCTCAAGGAGATGCGATGATGACAGAGTACTATGCTTCAGCCAATGCAAGCGATGCACTCAACAAAACAAGTACGATGGACGCAGCGATCAAAAGCGTAAACCCGGGCACGAGAGCAGCGGGGCCGGCCTATACAGTCGACTGCTATCCGGGAAGCATTATCACCTGCCACAAGGCTCTGGGCGAGGTGAAGCCAGGGCAGGTGCTGGTGATCAATGGTCACGGCGACCCAACAGGCGCCATGTTCGGCGGCTTGATGAGCCTTGAGGCTGTCCAGCGCGGCGTTGCCGGAGTCGTTGTGGACGGGGCTGTGCGCGATGTGGACGACATTCGCGAACTGGGCTTGCCGGTTTTCGCAAGGCACATCACTCCATGTGTAGGCTCCAACCGGACCGTGGGATCCACCGGAAACCCCATAGTATGCGGAGGCGTGATGGTTCGAACTGGCGACCTGATCATCGCCGACGATGACGGAGTGGTAGTGGTTCCCGAGGAGCGGATCGACGAGGTGCTTGAGCGCATCGCCGCGATAGTCAAGAAGGAAGAGAGCATCGCTGAGAAGGTCCGTGCAGGCGCCCACATAGCCGACTTGGCCGGTATGAGCGAGGCCATCGCCGCGGCGCAGGCAGCGGCGGAGAGCAGGAGGTAATTTGGTTGATAGACGTTGGACCCGATTTTGCGAGAGTGAATGCAGAACTGATTGATGCTTACAGGCTCACTGCGCCCGCGAACGTGGGCCACGTGCTGGATCATGGTTTTGCCGACCCGTGCATCAGGCCGGTATACCGTGGCGCGAGAGCGGTGGGGAGCGCCTTTACGGTTCAGATAGAGTCAATGGACGTGGCTGCCATCAGCAAGGCCTATGAACTTGCTGGGCCTGGAGACGTGCTTGTGGTGGCCGCAGGCGGAGACCGCAAATTTGCGTGCGCGGGCGAGATGAGCACTTTCAGGTCGATCAGGATGGGCCTCGCCGGGCTGGTGGTAGATGGAAGCGTGACTGATGTCAGGGAGATGGAAGTCATGAACTTTCCGTGCTTTGCTCGGCACATCACGCCGCTGGTGGGGCGACGCATCGGCGAGAAAGGCTCTGTGCGGCAGCCGGTTATCATCGGAGGAGTCCTGGTCCGCCCGGGCGACCTTGTGCTTGCCGACGACAACGGAGTGGTGTTCCTGGATCCCGCAGAGGCTACCCGCATCATCGATGAGCTCTTGGAGAAGGAGCGGAAGGAAGATGAACTCCGGAAGGCATTCTGGAGTGAGAGGGGACAGGCCGTCCCGGTGATCTACAGTTGACCGAATCACATGGGCCGTCCGCCCAGCCGTTGACCCGACAGATAGCCAGGCAACTGGCTCAGATAGACAGGGATTTCGATCGGCACGTCTGCGAAGTACAGCGATTCATACGTCAGCCCAGTGTGAGCGCGGACGACTGGGGGATCCAGGAGATGGCGCTGCTGCTGGCCGACAAGATTCGTTCCTTGGGCGCCGAGTGCTCCATAGTAGAAACAGACAAACACCCCATAGTCTATGGCCGTCTGGACACGGGAGCAGACAAGACCATCGTCTTCTACGAGCTCTACGATGTGCAGCCGGCGCGCGAGTCGGGCTGGATAGTCCCGCCGTTCGATGCCGAGGTCGTTGATCTGCCTGGGCACGGCCCCTCCATAGTCGGGCGGGGCGCCGCCAACAGCAAGGGCTGCGTAGTCGGGTTTCTGAACACCTTGGAGGCCATTCAGAGATCGGGGCACAAGGTCCCGGTCAACGTGATCTTCGTCGTTGAGGGCGAAGAGGAGATCGGCAGCCCAAGTCTTCCTGGGTTCATCCGGGAGCACGCCGCTGAGCTGAAGTCGGCCGAGTGCTTCTACCAACCGTATTTCGGCGAGAACGCGTCCGGCACCACCATCGTGTATCTTGGCATAAAGGGCATGGCTTGCCTGGAGCTGACATGCGAGGGCGGCGACTGGGGCGGACCGCGCGAGCGAGACGTGCACGCAATGCATTCGGCCTGGATTGGCAGCCCCGCGTGGAGGCTGGTGCAGGCGCTGGCCACGATGAAGAGGATGAAAGATGCCTCTGAGGTCACCGTGATTCCTGATTTCGCGCGCTCCGTCAGAACACCGACCCCGGAGGAAGCCGGCCTCCTGAGCGAGCTTGAGGAGAGCTTCGATGAGGCAGTAGTCCTTCGCGAGCAGGGCGGCGCGAAGTGTTTCAAGTGGGCCGGACTCAGCGGTGTGGAGCTACTCAAGAAGTACCTGTACGAGCCAAGCCTCAACCTCAACGGGATAGCCAGCGGATACTCCAGCGCAGGCACGATCCTCCCTCGGCAGGCCAGGGCCAGGCTGGACATACGACTGGTTCCCGATATGGAGCCCAATCAAGTCGTCGACGCAGTGCGCAAACACCTGTGCGATCAGGGATACCCCGACATCAAAGTCGATGTGCTGCAGGCTTATCCGCCGTCTCAGAGTTCGCTGGACCAGCGCCCGGTGGATGCTCTGGTCCGCTCAGTCCGGGAGCTGGCGCCCGGGCCTGTGCAGGTATGGCCGCGGTCGGCAGGCGTGGCGCCGCACTACTTGTTCACCAAGGAGCTCGGCGTCCCCATGGCGTGTGGCGGTTTGGGCCACGGGAGCAAGTCGCACAGCGCGAACGAGTACATAACCGTCGAGGGGCTGCGCAGGCACGAACGAGGGATATGCGGGTTCCTTTACGCGCTCTGACTTAGGCATTTGACGGGGGGATATGCGTGTCTATCGACCTAGTGGCGATCCGTCGTCAACTGCACCGGCGACCTGAGATAGGGCTTGATACGCACGAAACTGCTGACATGGTCATGTCCTGCTTGGCTGCTCTGGGCGTATCTCGCAGGAGGTGCGGGGGCGCAGGCGTTGTAGCTGAGATTGAGGGCCGAACCCCGGGCCCTGTTGTGGCCGTCCGGGTTGACATGGACGCTCTTCCTATGGAGGACCTGTCGGGAGTGGAGTTCGCGAGCGAGCGGGCTGGAAAGGCCCACGCCTGCGGACACGATGCGCACGTGGCGATGGGTATAGGGGTCGCAGAGGCGCTTGCAGGGCGGCGAGCGGAGATAGCTGGGCGCGTCCGCTTGATCTTCCAGCCTGCAGAGGAGACCTTCCAGGGTGCTCGGGCCATGATCGACGATGGAGTGCTCGACGGCGTGCAGGTTGCATTCGGAGTGCACAACAGCCCCGCCGTCCCTCTGGGCAGTGTGGAGCTCGTAGACGGCTCGGCGGCGATGGCTGCATCGGACAGGTTCAAGATAACGGTCAAGGGCGCGGGCGGTCACGCTGGCCTGCCCCATCAGACCAAGGACCCTTTGGTGGCGTGCGCCGCTGTGGTCATGTCGCTGCAGGCGATCGTGAGCCGGGCCATCGACCCTGGCGAATCGGCTGCACTGAGCGTGTGCCGCATGTCGGGCGGGACGGCTTTCAACATCATCGGCGACAGCGCGGAGCTTGAGGGTACCGCGCGGTATCTGGAACAGTCGGTGGGCGAGTCCGTAGCCGATCTTGTGCACACCATTGCTAAGAGCACGGCCGATGCGCACAGATGTGAGGCACATGTGGAGTATGCGCAGTTGGCGCCGGCGCTCATGACATCGCCGGAGGCTATGGGCGTGGCGATAGGCGCGGCGGCGGACATGTTGGGAGAATCCAGAATCCAGCGGTCGCGCGCCTCGATGGGATCCGAGGACTTCGCGCTCTATGCGGAGCGGATTCCAGCAAGCTACTTCTGGGTCGGCTCGCAGGGCCCATATCCGGCGCACAGCCCGAGATTCGTTATCGACGAAAGGTGCATTCGAGTCGGCGCAGACCTCATGACCGAGATAGCCTTAAGGGCCGGACGAGTCGACTGGCCGCAGCTGTAGGGCATCAGCACAGGAGGTAATGACATGGTCAGCCCACTGCTTGAGGTAAGGGGCCTTTGCACACATTTTCGAACTACAGGCGGCATCGTGCGCTCCGTCGACGGCGTGGATTTGACCATCGGCCGTGGGGAGACTCTCGGCGTGGTTGGCGAATCGGGGTGTGGCAAGAGCGTTACTGCTCTTTCCGTCATGAGACTGGTGCCCAGCCCGCCGGGGGAGATCTGCGAAGGAGAGATCCTGTTTGAGGGGTCGAACCTTCTGGACAAGACGGAAATCGAGATGTGCGGAATCCGCGGCAAGGACATCTCTATGATATTCCAAGAACCGATGACGTCGCTCAACCCGGTGCATACGTGCGGTCGCCAGATCGCGGAGGCCATACGCGTGCATCAAGGACTGTCGGGCGAGAAGGCTGAGCGCGAAGCTTGCGAGATGCTCAGGCGCGTGGGGATACCAGAGCCCGAGCGGAGAGCGAGCGAGTATCCGCACCAACTGTCGGGGGGAATGCGGCAGAGGGTGATGATAGCGATGGCTCTGTCGTCCCGGCCCAAGCTGCTGATAGCCGACGAGCCCACTACAGCGCTGGACGTCACCATACAGGCGCAGATCCTAGATCTCATGCGCAAGCTCAAGAGCGAGTTCGGTATGGCGATGATGCTGATCACCCACGATCTGGGGGTGGTCGCGGAGATGGCCGACAGAGTGATAGTGATGTACGCGGGAAAAGTTGTCGAAGAGGCCGATGTCAGGTCGCTGTTTGTGCGTTCTCTGCACCCGTATACTGCAGGCCTGCTCCGGTCGGTGCCGCGACTTGGCGATTCTCAGGACAGGCTGGCTACTATAGAGGGGACAGTCCCAAGCGCGAAGTCCATGCCCGCCGGGTGTCGTTTTCATCCGCGGTGTGAGTTTGCGGCAGACATCTGCCGCGAGAAAGAACCTCCTTTGGTCAGCGTGGGCCAGTCGCACAAAGCGGCGTGCTGGCTCGGGGACGAGAGAGCGCGAGTAGTTGTCGCCGGAATACCGTCTCTAGAACCCAGCGACAGAGACCGACCCGAGAGTGCCTCAGGCGCGGCCGATTTGCTCCTCATCGCGGACGGGCTGAAGAAGCACTTCGCCGTGGGCGGGAGGCGAGGCGCCGGCAGACCGGTTGCGGCAGTGCGTGCTGTAGACGGGGTGAGTTTCTCGCTGCGACGGGGTGAAACCTTGGGCATCGTTGGCGAGTCAGGCTGCGGCAAGACCACCCTGGGCAGGATGCTTGTGCGGCTTTCCCAGCCCGATGCCGGCAGAATAGTGTTTGACGGCAAGGACGTCATGTCCATGCGACCCGAGGAATTGCGGAGGCTGCGCCGGGATGTACAGATTGTGTTCCAGGATCCGTACGCTTCGCTCAACCCTCGCCTAACAGTGGGGAGAATCGTGGGCGAGCCGTTCGAGATACACGAGCCGGCAAAGCCCGGCAAGATAAGGGATAGGGTACAGAACCTTCTGGGCATAGTCGGGCTGTCTGCAGACCATATCGACCGCTATCCGCACGAATTCTCGGGAGGCCAGAGGCAGCGCATCGGCATAGCTCGTGCCATAGCGCTGAACCCCAAGATGATCGTGTGTGACGAGCCTGTCTCTGCTCTTGACGTCTCGGTTCAGGCCCAGATCCTCAATCTCCTGAGCGATATGCGCGACCAGTTTGGGTTGAGCTACATATTCATCGCACACGGTCTGGCCGTTGTGAAGCACATCTCCGACCGTGTGGCCGTCATGTACCTAGGCAAACTCGTTGAAGTGGCCGCAAGCGACGAGATATACAGGAACCCACTTCATCCATACACCCAGGCACTGATGTCCGCAATTCCAGTACCCGATCCTGACTCGCAGGTCGAGCGGGTACTACTGGAGGGCGATGTTCCCAGCCCGATCAACATACCAGCTGGGTGCCGATTCCACACAAGATGCAGATATGCCATGTCTGAGTGTAGACTCAGCGAGCCTGAACTGGTCGACGCCGGCGCCGGGCACTTGGTCGCGTGTCACCTGGTGAATAGGGGTTAGGCGGCTGAGTTAGTCCACATGCCTCGGGCACACGAAGTCGGTTTCGAGGTTCTCAGGCGGTTTTGCCATGGTGTTCGCGGGGTACATGACTGCGCTTCTGCGGTGGCAGACGGGGCAGGCGATGGGCTCGATGCTGCTTGAGGCCAGGTTGTAGAATACGTCCTGGTGCAGCGTTTCGCGCATATGCTGCACTTGCAGGCGAGCTCTGACCTTGGGCATGATGCGCACGGCGGCGCTGTCGAGGCGGGCAGAGGCGTGAACGCGGTACCTCTCAATGAGATCCACGGAGCGACGTTCCTTTTCGGCCAGTGTCGCCTGGATCTTTGCGGCCAAGCGCCTGCGGCGGTCTGCGTCTGTGGTAGACTCCTCGCGCGATTTGAGCTGCCCGATGGTCTCGTGGTAGTAGCGGAGGAGTTTGGACAACTCCTGTCGGCAATACAGTGCGGCCTGGCGTTGATAGCCCATATGCTGAGGGAGCGCGCTCTCCTCGAGTATCCCTGCGGCCACCGCAGCCACTTCGGAATATGGATGAAGGAGCGGCCGCGGATGGGCCAACGTCTGGGCGTCAGCAGCACTGGCAGCGTCGGCAACGCCGCCGGCGGCCGCGGCGAGATCCATAAGGTAAACTTTGAAATCGGTTGTGAAGGGCTCAGCAGCCATTCTGCTTTTGCACCACCTAAACCCCAGTTGGTCCGCGTCCGATGATCTGTGACTGTTCTAGGGCGTCTGTTCTGTGCCCAGGTCAGTCCCGAAGAGCGTGTCTTCGTAGTCCCGGGTCTGCTGGTATTCCGCCTTGGCCTGGGCCAGGCGGTCGCCCAGCGCGCATGCCGTCTTCCGCCTCAGCTTCGGATGCGGCGCCGGCCCAGATGTCCATCACCGTGTCTTCGAAGTCCTCTTCGTCCTGGACATTGCCGAGAATCATGTCTAGCTCGCCTATGACCAGCTCGAACATGTTGATCTTGGCGTCCAACACGTCCAGGATGTGCGACTCGAGCGTTCCATCGACTGACAGGTTGAACACGTAGACCTCTTTCTCCTGGCCTATCCTGTGGATGCGCCCTATGCGCTGTTCGATCCGCATAGGGTTCCATGGGAGGTCGAAGTTGACCATCACGTTGCAGAACTGCATGTTGCGGCCCTCGCCGCCAGTCTCCGTAGACAGCAGGACCTGGCTTTCGGCGCGGAACGACTCTATCGAGCGGTCGCGCTCGCGCCTGGACATATCGCCCGAGAAGACAGCGTGCGCGGTGTCGTTGTCGCGCATGACGCGCGCGAGCATGCCCAGGGTAGCCCGGTAACCGGTGAACACCAGCACCTTCGTGTCCGCCCGCCTAACCAGAGACGCCAGGGCCTCGGCCTTGGCCGAGGCGCGCACAGACATTCCGGCATCGGCCAGATCGTCAAGGTGCTCGGCCGTTTCGGCCTGACCGCGGGATCTGAGCGTGTCGGCCAGACGGTCGAGCGTGGGCGCCGCAGCCAGCATGCTGGAGCCAGCTTCCTTCTGAAGAGTCTTGAGCGCCATGCGCAGTTGCTCACGGGCTTGGGAGGAACGTGCGTCCTTGAATAGGCCGCGGACTGCATCAGTGATGCCGGCGTATAGCCTGGCTTCGTCCGGGGTCGGGGCGATCCGGACTGTCTCCGCGCGCCTTCGCGGCAGCTCTACCCCGCACGTCTCGCGCCTGTTGCGTATCATGATGTCGCGCATGAGGTCTCTGAGGTTGGCGGCGTTCCTGGGCTTCAGCCTGTCGCCGCGGGTGATGTATTTGCGGGAGAACTCGGATGCCGTCTCGAGCTGACCTGGGCGGACCAGGGTAATCATGTTGAACAACTCGGACAGGTCATTCTGCACGGGTGTTGCCGTCAGGAGAAGTATGTACTTCTTCTGCACGCTATTGACGAGCTTCCAAGTTAGCGTGTTCCTGTTCCTACAGCGGTGGGCTTCGTCCACGATAACCATGTCAAATGGCGCGGCCACAATTCGCGAGAAGTGCGGCTCGCGCTTGGCGGTATCGATGGACGCGATGATTCGCTCCTCAGATGCCCACGGATCCGGCTGTGATACGAACGCCGGGTCGTCGGAGGCCACGAAGCCCAGGCCGAACTTGGACTCCAGCTCGCTGCGCCATTGGGAGATCAGAGGCGGAGGGCACAACACCAGCACCCGCCGGACCAGCCCGCGGATGATGTACTCCATCAGAATCAGGCCGGCCTCGATGGTCTTGCCCAGGCCGACCTCATCGGCTAGGATTGCCCGTCCGCGCATCTTCTGCAGCACTTGCTTTACGGTGCCCACCTGGTATTCAAAGGGCACAATGCCTCTGACCGCATCCAGAGAAAGAAGCTGATCGAAGCCTGGGCTCATGGAGAGTTGCAGAGATCTGTCGTGCACTCGCGATTGGGCGATCGTGCCGAACGCCGCGGACTCAAGCAGAGCGACCATCGCCTCAACTGACGGGTCGTCTAGTGTGATGGGAGAGCCGGGCGACGAAATCAGCCGCGCGTCCACCAGTCGCCAGGCTTCTGTATCGAAGTCGGGCGGCAGCGCTGGCTGCTCAGTTTCGGGAGCGGGCTCCGGTTCGGGCTTCAGTTCGAGCTTCGCTTGGGCATCCCGTTGGGGTTTCGACTCTAGCGCAAGCCCGGCTGGAATCGCGGGCTCAGGCGTAGGCGCAGGCGCCGATATTAGCCTCGGTTGAATCAGGGCTCCCGATTTGGCGGCAGGCCGAGACCGAGGCCGAGGCCGAGGCCGAGGCTTTGTCGCACCCTCTTCTGCGCTGGCGCGGGCCCTGGAGCGACTCTTCTGCTCAAGCCAGTCCCACCACATCCAGGCCTCGCGCGGGGACAATAACGAATATGCCGTGAATACCGCGCACGGCACAGAGCACGAACCTTGCTTCGCCGCCGGCGAAGAGGGCGGGATCTCCGATGAGCGACTCGAGCTTGGGGCAGTGTATGACGCGCTCCGACCAATGTGCTATGGCTGGCATGGGTTCACTGTCGGGCGTGGCAATTTCCATCCTGACGACCTTGGGTTTCCGCGACAGGGCCTGGGCTACCTCGCCCTCCAGGGGGATTGTGCTGTTCTCCAGCATGTCCCGGGTGAGAACAAATCTGGCTACCGGGAGCATAGTTCCGTCCACAATCCGGCCTCCCACGACTAGAATCGATACCAACCTCGCAGCTGGAACCGCCTGCCCTACGATGAACGAGGACCAAGCTGCTAGGGGGCGAAAAAGGCCGCTATCCTGCGATAGCGTGACGATGCCGCATCGGCGACGACCCGACAAGAACACGACCAACGGCGATCATACGACAACGCAGATAGCTATGACATCCATTGTACCAGAGTGGTAGGCATCCGGCTATTGAGGGGGAGTGGCCGTGGCTGGCTGTCAGGACCCCGTCAAAGTCGTGCTAACCCT
>DHON01000015.1 GCA_002409965.1 Firmicutes bacterium UBA5389 | reverse complement strand
ACTTAAGTCGTGGGAGGTTCAATGTCACCCGTCTGGCTGATTGTGCCACGCGGCCCGAACCGGTATACTCAGTATGGTAGACGCCGTCTGCGGCGCCGCCATCATCGCCGGCATCGGCGCTGTTCGGATCGACCGATGCACACCGTGCATACCAGGTAGTGCCACGTGCGGGCGCGCAAGTGGGAACAGACAAGCAAACAAACAAGGCGGGGAGTTCATGCAGCAAGGGGAGCGCCAAAGCGAGTACCGCGGTTTCAAGCTAGACCCGTTCCAGATGGAGGCGATTCGACACCTGCAGGAGCGGAGGTCGGTTCTGGTATCCGCGCCGACCGGGGTGGGCAAGACCCTCGTGGCCGACTACCTCATCGAGCAGATGTTCAACCAGGGCCGGCGGGTCATATACACCGCGCCCATCAAGGCGCTGAGCAACCAGAAGTTCAAGGAGTTCAAGCGACTCCTGGGACCGGGCAATGTGGGCATAATCACCGGAGATGTGGTGGTCAACTCGACATCTCAGATCCTCATCATGACGACTGAGATATTCCGGAACATGCTCCACCTCAGCCCGGAGGCGCTCGATGGGGTGTCGCACGTCATATTCGACGAAATCCATTACCTGTCGGATGAAGATCGCGGCACCGTGTGGGAGGAGTCGATCATCTTCGCGCCCGAATCCATGCGCCTTTTGGGCCTTTCGGCTACGATTCCCAACGCCGACGAACTGGCCTTCTGGATCCAGGATATCAAAGGCCACGAAGTGGCGGTCGTGAGGCACTTCAAGCGCGTGGTGCCCTTGCGGCACTTTGTGTATGACCGTACGCGCGGCGCCTGCACCCTGGCTGAACTCAAGGAGTTCAAGGCCAAGCGGGATAAGGAAATCGAGGAATCGGACGAGCTGTGGGAGCCGGAAGGGCCGAAGTACGCCGCGACTACCCATATCGACCTCGTCGATTACCTGTCCAAACAGCGCAAGCTGCCGTGCCTGTATTTCGTCTTCAGCCGCAGGCAATGCGAGGAAAAGGCCGAGGAGCTGGGCAAGCTGGTGAACTACCTGACGCCCGGGGAACGAAACCAGGTGCTGACGTTCTTCGACGATCGGATCGAAGGTATGAACATCGATTCTATGCCCAGCGTGAAGCGGATGCGCAAGACGCTGGAGCGGGGGATAGCGTATCACCACGCGGGGCTGCTACCGGTGCTCAAGGAGATAGTGGAGGACCTCTTCGAACGCAAGATCATCCGGGTGCTCTACGCCACCGAGACCTTCGCGGTGGGGATCAACTTCCCCGTCAGGACCGTCTGTTTCGACAGCGTCAGGAAGTTCAACGGGGTGGACTTTCGCCCTATGACGGCTCAAGAGTACTTCCAGATGGCGGGACGCGCAGGCAGGCGCGGGATCGACGCCGAGGGCTATGTGTACATCCTCACCGACCTCAACTACTTCCGCCCCGAGGAGTATCCGAGCACCGACGAGCGGACAGTTGAGCCCCTGGTGAGCAGGTTTACCGTGTCTTACAACACCGTGGTCAACCTCGTGGCCACACGCTCGGCCGACGAGATCCATAAAGTGCTCAAACAGAATTTCGCCAGTTACCAGACGAACGCGGAACGACACGAGATAGAGACTGGCCTGGCCACCGCGCGGGAGCTGGAATCGGAGATCGTGGGCGGCGCGTGCGAGCAGTTGAACCGGGCAGGATGTCCCCTCTATGCCAGCGGACTCAACGCCCGGGCTGCCGACCTCCGGTTGCAGCTGAAGCGGACGGCCCGGCGGCGGCGGAGCAAGGACAAGCGGGCCGATATTCGCTCGCAGCTGGAGGCGGTCCGGGCCGAACTGGGTTCGCTCGACTCCAGGAAGTGTACTACAGCCCAGAAGAGGGCGTGCCGCAAGCTGCTTGCCAGGCGCGGAGTGATCGTCGGGCGGATGCAGAGCTTGTATGAGCGCATGCGCCGCTTAGGCAGCGAAGAGCGGTTCGTGCACGAGTTTCGCCGCAAGCAGGCTCTTTTGGAACGCCTGGGGTACATGAAAGACGGCGTACTTCTGCCGCGCGGCGAGATCGCGCGCGAGCTCCACACGCAAGAGTTGCTTGTCACCGAGTTGATTTTCTCGGGAGTATTCCACGAGTTCACTGAAGACCAGATAGCATCGCTCGCGGTGTGCATCGACTACGAGCCGCGTAGGGGTGAGTTCCCCGCGAAGTCAGTGCCGTTCGATGTAGACAGAATCCGGGAGATAGCGGCTCAAGTCGAGATGGTGGAGGAGAGCTACGTCGGGGCCAGCGCGGTGCGGTTCTTCACCGGCCTGGCGCCGCTGGCTTACCAATGGAGCCAGGGCGCCGAGTTCGCCGAGATGCTGCGCGGCTCCACCTACGCGGAGGGAGACGTAGTATCGGCCTTCCGGCGAAGCATCGACCTGCTGCGCCAGGTGCGCGCCGCGTGCAAGGCCGATGCCGCTCTGGCTGACAAGATTTCGGATGTTATGAGACGGATAGACCGAGATGTTGTTGAGGTAGTCCTTTAGTGGAGCCCAGCGGCCAGTATACGCTGGAGTGTCCTTTCCCTCAGTTCGCCTATGGCGTCGAAGTCGATGTTCGGGGTGTAGAACGATTCCAGGAAGTGATGGGCGCGGCGGGCTTCGTCCAGGAAGTGGACGGCCCTCGACATTGCCTCATGCATGAGCTTGCGGTCGTACTCGATGATTCCTTGGTTGCGCCGGACAGCGGCAGGATCCAGGCACTGCTCCATGTCGATGATCACATCGTCTGCGATATCGTGGGGCGATGGTTTCCACTCATGGGGCTCCACCGATGTTATCATCGCGGCGCCGATAGACGGGATCACCAGGTGCTCCAGGCTTGCCGGGTTCAGTGAGCAGTGGAACAGCTCCGCGTCCATGCCGCATTCTACGGCGCGGGCTGCCACGCGGGAGATCAACGTGGACTTGCCCGAGCCCGGCCCCCCGCGCACCACATACCTTCTGTTGCATCTGGCCACCACGGTCTCGAGGTAGTTGACGAAACCATCGGGGCTGATTGCCGATGCGAACAGGTGGCGCTCGACCCCCGGGCGGTCGGCGACGGGAGCGGTCTCGATGATCTGGTCCACGACCGACCGGGCGATTTTGTTGGCGGGTCCTGCCATCAGCGCCTCAGCGTTGGCCTCGCTCCAGTCGTCCAGCACGTCTCCGGCCGTGCGCAGGAAGCGGTACGCCCTCTGGAAGAGCCGCGATATATCTTTGGTGCATGCGATGATCGCATCGCGCGACGCGCGAATCGCGGATTCGTTCCAGTAGTCTCCGAGATACAGTATTTCGTCCACTGCGCCTGGAAAACGGGGGTCGACTGTGTGCGGCGCCGTCCCGTCGATCAGGGCAACGCCGATCTCGGGGAAGACCACCCCGTCCAGCGAGCCCGGGTCGGACGAGCAATGGAAGAAATCCGCGCTCTGCCCGAGCTGTGTAATGCGGTCCGCGACATTCTTCATGAAAGTCGACTTGCCCACTCCCGGGCCGCCTTTGATCACAATCACCCGCGCGGCGTCAGGGCCGATGATGTGGTTGTAGAACGAGCGAAACCCCTCGGCGGTGTTCCCGCCGGCGAACATGTGTCTTGCGAGGACGCGGGCGTTTTCAGCCATTCTGTCTCCTCCATGCGAGCCATGATCGCACAGCATCCTACCTAGAGTATGCGCACAAGTCGTATCGCGGCACGATGCTCCTGAAGGAATCTGCGCTGCACATGCGAAATACGGATCGAGAGAGGGAGGAGAGGTGTCCATGCGCGATGGTAAGCAGACCCCGAAAAGGAGGGACTTGGCCGGCCCGATTGTCCTGATTTGCCTGGGTGCGGCCTTACTCTTGAGCACTACCGGAGTGGTGCCGTGGGCCGCGTGGGCGTCCGTCTGGCGATTCTGGCCTGTGCTTCTCATTCTATGGGGCATCGGCGCCGTTTTCGGCCGCGGGAGCGCAGTGGGGCGGATTGCGGCGCCGGTCCTCTTGGCGCTGATCTTGTTGTTTGCGATATCCAGCATAGCATCGCAGTCTTGGTGGGGATGGGGTCGCTGGGCTGAACGCGGCGAGGGCGCCCAAGGCGATTTGCCTTACGCCAAGACGCTGACGGTGAGTTCGGCCCAGTTCTCTCCGAGCCAGGTCCGCCTGAATGTGGACGTAGGCGCCGGGCGGGTGTTCATCGGTACACAGAGTGGCGGCGACATCCTGACGGCCATGGCAGGTTACTCCCGCGCTTCCCGCGCGCCCAGGCTCGATGCCTCGATGTCGGGCTCCGTCCTGAACGTGGACTACTCGACGGGGCGCGAGGGTTTCATGCCTTTCATCTTTTTTGGGCGTCCTGACGAGCACACACTCACCCTGGGCCGGCGCGACACCCCCACCCAGCTCGATCTGGAGGTTGGCGGCGGACAGCTGGACGCGGTTCTGGCCGGCCTCGCCGTGACGGGCGTTTCCATCGAGGTCGGCGGGGGCACGGTCAAGATGGGATTTCCCGAGGCGACTGCCGGCAGGCCGATGGCGGGCGGCGACTGGGGAGCGCGCACACTCAGATTCCAGATCGGAGCGGGCACGGCCGAGATAGTCGAGATCGGCAATACGGGCGTGCAGAGGGTGTCGGGCAGCATCGGCTCGGGCACGGCGTATCTCGATTTCAGCGGGACTAGGCTCGCCGGCGCGGTCACAGGAGACATCAAGGTGGGCGCCGGCAAGCTAGAACTGCACATCCCGACTGATGTGGGCGTGAGAATAGACAGCAATGTCGGCGTCGGCAGTCTGCGGGTGAATGGCCGGCAGCACGGTCGGCGCGGGCTGGGCGTTGACGAGACGTGGGAATCGGCTAACTACTCTCAGGCTTCTGTAAGGCTCGACCTCCGCGTGGAGGCCGGAGCAGGGTCGATCGAGGTGACGCACGGCCGTTGAAGTGGAACTTTAGGTGTACGCGCAAGAGGCTTCTGGTTGCCCTGGTCATAGCGGCTGTGGGGTCTACAGCGGTGATCGTCTCCTGGGCCGGGGGCACCGTTTGGGCTGCTCGGGCACCGCGCGCGCTGGGCGGAGAACCCGCCGACGCTGCACGGGCCATGGCGCATGTTGAGCACATGGCGACGGTCATCGGGCCGAGACCTGCCGGAACTGCGAGCGAGGCGGCAGCGGCCGACTATGTCGCCGCGTGCCTGTGGAGCTACGGCTACAGAGTCAGGAAAACCCCGTTTACCAGGACTGTGGCCGATGGCGTGTGCATTTCGGAGAACGTGGTGGCCGTGGCGCCGTTCCCCAAACCCGGGGCGCAGACCATCCTGATAGCTGCATCGCTGGACAGCCCAGTGCCTGACTCGCCCGGCGCGGACGACAATGCCACTGGTATTGCGGCCATGTTGGAGTGCGCCCGAATACTGGCCGGCGTCGAGGCCCGGCACAATCTGGCGTTTGCCGCGTTCGGCGCAAGCTGCATGGGGCGCGCGGGGTCCAAGGCTTTCGCGGAAGGCGCAGGCGGGATGGCGGACGGCTCGCCAATAGCTCCGCAGGATGTGATGATGGCAATAGTCCTGGATTCGGTGGGACGCCCGGGCCCGGTCAGGTTCATCCCGTGGGGCGGGCCTCGAGCGCTGCCGCCATCGGTCCTGGCGGGACTGGTCGACGCAGTGGGCGGCGGTCGCCCCTTCGACACCGCAATCGCGCTTCTGCCCGAGGTGCCAGTAGACCATTCGCCGTTTCTGTTCGCGGGTATTCCCGCAGTGACAATCACGACCGCTCAATCCCTGCCTTACCCCGCCCGAGGCTCGCTTTCGCCCTTCTGGGATACCGCAGACGCAGTGGATGCCGCTCACGTGGCCAGAGCCGCCGATGCGGCGATGGCTGCGGCCAGATGGGTCTCATCGCAAAGCCGAATCCCCAGGCCTGGTCGGCCTTATCTAGCTTTCAACGTGTTTGGACAAGTTTTGGCAGTGCCCTACCTCGTGGCCGCGGCTGTGGCGGCGGCAGCGGCGATTCTGGGCTTGTTGTCGCTAGGGCCGGCCGAACGCGCGCTGTACAGCCAGTTCACGCGGGTTCGCCCCGGAAACGTTCTACGGGCGCTCGCCGCAACACTGGCGGTGTGCGCAGTACTCGCGGCAGTCCTCTGGACATCTTTCGTGCCATCGCTCATCCTAGGCGCTGTGCGAGGACTGGAAAGGCCGTGGAACGCGTATCCCATTCCATTTGCGGCGGCGGGGGCCACGTGCGCGCTTTTCTTTGCCGTTGTCGCCATGTCGCTGGCCGGCACAGGCGCGCGAGACGAGCTGCGACTTCCGCTGCTCAGGGTGTCGATTCTGCTTCAGATAGCGCTCGTGTGCTTGGCGTTCGGCGCTGTGCGGACCGGCGCCTTCTTCCCAGCGCTGGGGCTACTGCTCACCGTGGGGGCGCTGGCTGCGCCGGATGGACCGCTCCGAAGGCTCTTGGCATGGCTTGCTCCTCTTCCCGCAGGCTGGCTCGCGATTCGGGCGGCAGGGGGCGTGGCGCGGTCGGCCCTGATTGACGCTCTTGAGGTGCCAATCGTGCTCTGCCTGCTGGTTGCAGCTGCGGTGCTGCCGTACGTGCTCGCTTTGGTCGCGTTGACCCCCGGGTCGGGGCAGGAGCAGTCCATTGCAGCAGGGGATTCGATGCCAGGCGTCACACTGCGCCAGTACGACAGGCACGGTGCCAGGGGCATGCCCGCGCATCGGCGGCGCGAATCGCCGGGGATTGCCCTTATGTGGGCGCTGGGCCTCCTGACCGTGATACTCACGGCCGGCCTCTTCACAAAGCCCAGCTACGATGGGGAAGCGCCGCAGCGCATACGCGCGGTGCAGACCGGGAATGCGATCGTATTCCAGAGCGAGGACAACATACGCGGAGTATCGGTGACGGGCGGGCCTCTGGCTGAAGTGCAGACGGTGGACGTTAGGCGGTCCCACTTTGAGTTGGCCCGCAGGCTGTCTGCGCCGCCCTTGAAACTGACCGCGCAGGCGGCGGGATCCCGCATCTCCATGTCGCTGTCGTCAGGCGAGCCCATTGCCTGGATCGCTTTTGAACTGGAGGGGCCTGTTGGGATGGAAGTGGCATCGTCCGACCGCGGCTATGTCGTGGAGAGGACGGGCGAGTCCGTGAGGATAAGTACGATGCTGACCGGCGCGTCCGAACCGTACGAATCGGCGGTGGAACTTTCTGTACCATCTGGGGCGCAAGTGTCTGTGCGCGCGGTAGGAGGTTTTCGCCTAAATCCCTCTGAGATCGTCCTGGCGGGCGAGGGTAAGCGGTTCTACCAGGATAATCAGTTCATCGTCTCGGCAGAGCCGATTGGCATGTGAAACGTCTTTGACAAAATAATGCTTTACAGCTGACGGAAGCGATGGTAATCTATGTGTGACACTATTTGCTGGGAGGAGGTCATCCATTTGGATGCCATCGCGCCGGATTCTACTAAGTTGTCGGGAGAGGACTCCCTCGCCGCAACAGTGCTCGAATGCGTGGACTCGATTCCGTGGCACGTTGGGAAAACTAAGATAGCGCGCGTACTTAAGGGTTCGCTTGCGCAGGACGTTCTGAAGATGGATCTCGCCCGCATCAGCCACTACGGCGCCCTGGAAGAACTCACGCTGGCGCAAGTCAATGCCATCATAGACCAGCTTATCGCTGGCGGCTATCTTCGATCTTCATACGGAAGACGGCCGGTCATCCTGCTCACGCCTGCAGGGCGCACCGCCATAATGACGGGGGATCTTCCCATGATCGAAGTGCCCGACACGCTCAAGATGTTCATCGCGAGGGAGCGATGTCGGAAGTGCCCCTACAATCCGTCCATACTTGCGTGCGGTGCGCCGGCCGTTTCGGATGAGCCCGATGGCGCCTGGGCGTTCTAGCCCCGCCTCAGCCCGCGTAGGAATAGAGCAGTTCGCCCGGGAGGCAGGTATGGAGGAATCGGGTTTTGGAGTCGATTAGGCAGAGCGCCGGCAGGATCCTGGCGCTCTTCTTCATCCCCGTTCTCCTGATTTCCATAGTGTTGATCGCGATGGTTGCTGTCGCTCCGCATGCCCTGAGGCTGGTTGTTCCCAGGAACGAGACGGCTCCGTGCGCGACTCCCTACGTGAACCCGTCTCCGTACGACAACCTGGTCTACCATCGGGGGCATGCAAAAGGGCCGAATGTAACTGCGCGCGCCGCGATTCTCGTAGAGGCTTCCACGGGCACCATTCTGTATGCCCACAATGAACACGAGGTAAGGGAGCCAGCCAGCATCACCAAGATCATGACCGCGATAGTCGCCATCGAGCGCGGCGACCTGGCCGATGTGGTGCAGGTATCGGCAGACGCCGCCCGGGTGGCCGGCTCCTCCCTGGGTCTGGCGGCAGGCCAACGATACAAGTTGGAGGAACTGATACGCGCCACAATGCTGCGGTCCGGCAATGATGGCGCAACCGCTGTGGCAGAGCACGTGGGAGGGTCTGTGGCGGAATTTGTGGAGCTGATGAACGCGCGCGCCGCGAGCATGGGGCTGAAGCACACACATTTCGCTAACCCTCACGGCCTGTCGGCGCCTGGGCACTACTCGACAGCGTACGATATCGCCGAGATGTGCATCTGGGGTTTTCGCCTCCAGAAGTTTGCCGACATAGTAGGTTGCCCGGAGCTTTGGTCATCGCCTGTGGCCGGCGGCAAGCCGAGGCTTGCCTACAGCACCAACAGGCTGCTGTGGAGCCTCGCCGGGGCGGACGGTGTGAAGACCGGGACTACCAGCCGGGCGGGGCACTGCCTGGCGGCATCGGCAACCCGGGACGGACTGCAGTTCATCGCCGTAGTGCTCCGCTCGGGGGCACGATTCCACGATGCATCGGCCCTGCTGGAATACGGGTTCGCCAACTTCGTTCGGGTAGATGTGGCTCAGGCGGGACAGCCGGTAGTCGATGCCTTGGCCGGTCCGCGCGGGCGATCCGCCGTGGGACTTGCCACCGGACGCAACGTGTCGGTGGTCGTGCGGCGCGACGAAGTCGATGCACTCAGCAGCCAGGTGGAAGTGGCCGAGCGCCTCAAGGAGAACGTGCGCGTTGGGCAGCACGCCGGATGGCTGAGAGTGTTCTTCGACGACGAGCAGCTGCGGGAATATCCGCTCTACACAGTAGGAAGCCTGAAGAGCCGCGGGTGAGCTTTCTGCAAGAAACCCCCGACATGAGCTGCACGTGGGGGAGATTCGCGATGCGCTCACTGCCGGGTTGCTTGCCTGCACCATGCATAAGACCCCATGGCACGACATCGATGCTCTCCAGTTCAATAGTCCAGCGGCAACCGGTAGGCGTTCAGGATGATCTGGCCCTTACAGCTCTCCATGAATGAAGGGAGATCAGAGAGCGAGGGGCCAAGCGAGTCCCCAAAGGCAACCCCACATGCCACTCGGGAGGGAGAAATCCCCGGTCTTGAGAGCCACAATCGTTACACGCACCCTGCGGCCGCCGGCCGCCGGCCGCCGCCGGCTGCCGCGTAGGGCCCCGTCAAAGTCCTGCTGACTCTGTTGCCTACCTGTCCCCGCTGCACATCTGCCTTGCCGTACGGTCGCGGGCACCGTTCAAAACGGCTTAACGCTGGGCCCCATGGTCTACACCCGCGCCGAGCAGGAGGGCTTTGCCGAACCTGCGGGAAAACGTTGCCATCGCTCGAGGAGGGCCTCTGGCAGACGTAGTGTAGTCAAGATGACCCCTCCCAGCAAGTGGAGTATGCGGAAATGGGAAAAAACGGTATGTTCAGTTATTGACGTTTGTTTTTGAGATGTGCTCACCTTCTGACACTTGGGTTTCAATTTCGCAGCAGGCTTTGACACAACGACCCTTGGCGAGCCCCCGAGGAACCGCTTATGGTCGCTGTATAGTCGCCTCGAGCGCGTTCGGGGCGCTTCGCGCGCCCTTTGACAGATTTGCGCCCCAATGGCTGCCGCACAATACCACTGCCATCCCAACTTGTGTCTATACATTTCTGCATATGTCGCTTTATGAACATCGCCTGTTCACTTTCCGATGCGAACGCTGCATAAAGTGGGCATCCCAGTTTGTGCCATACACGGCCTGCTCAACGGCTGAATTACGTCTATGGAGTGGCCGCGATTTCGGGCCCCAGGGCGAACATTACGTAGACCGCCTGAGTCAACCTACCTATGCATTGCCCATAGCATAAGTAGCTCTCAACAAGTCTTTGCGCGATG